>JANOVN010000001.1:0-5129 GCA_031417455.1 Hyphomicrobiaceae bacterium
CGCGAAACGAGCGCCGCATGTGCGCTGCCGCCCAACTTCTTGCCATCGAGAATCCCCGCCGCGATCCCGAGCACGTTCTTAACCGCCCCGCCAAGCTCCACGCCGACCGTATCGCTCGACCAATACAGCCTGAATTCGGGATGGCTCAGCCGCTCCGCCAGCGCCCGCCCCAGCGTCTCCTCTTTGCAAGCCAGCGTCAGGGCGGCTGGCAATCCGCGCGCCACGTCCGTCGCAAATCCCGGTCCCGACAGCACGGCTAACGCAACCCCCGGCAACTCCTCGCCCAGCACCCGCCCGAGCAACTGCCCGCTCTGCTGCTCTATCCCCTTGGCGCAGATCACAACGACGCTGTGCGGCCCGATGAGCGGACGAAGTTGAATGGCAACAGCGCGCGCCTGCTGTGCGGGGGCGACCATCAAGATGATGTCGGCATTGGCCGCTTCCGCAAGTTCGGTCGTCGCATTGAGTTTTGGATGCAGCGCAAAGCCGGGCAGATACCCCGCGTTGGTGTGCTGCGTGTTAATCTCGTGCACCGCCGCCGCGTTGCGCGCCCAAAGCGTAACCGGCTGATTGTGCCGCGCCTGCACCTGGGCGAGCGCCGTTCCCCAAGCGCCGCCACCCAACACGCTGATCGTTTCCGTTTGCATTGCCTCGCGCCCTCACCTGACGCAAAAGCAATACGTCCTCTCCCGGTCAAAATCCACCGCCGAAGAGGCCAGCCCTACTTGGCCGTCCCAGCAGCCAAGCTGTTGATATAGGCGATGATCGTATTGATGTCGGCATCCGCTTCAAGTCAGCCGACGCGCCCACCAAGCTGGCGTCGATAGCCCAAGGCGCTTACTGCTGCGGAGCCCCAGGAGCCACCGGTGCCGTCGGCCCGCGACGCGCCGTCAACGGTTTCGGCGCTGGGCGGCAATAGCCCATCACGGTTGCCCCTGTTGCAACCTTATAGCCCGGCAGCCACACGCAACCAGCCAGGTTGCCACACTCGGCCTCCACCAGATCGGTGCACGGCGACGGCACCACGGGGGCCGCCGCTGCCGGCGGTGCTGGCTTATTATTGTCTTGCGCCAGGGCGACGCCAGCCGCCGTCGCGGCAATCACAAACCCAACGGCGATCAAACGGGTACGCAAGCTAACCTCCTGAAGACAGCACGATCAAGCGCAAGGGCGATGACCGTTGGACACACTAGGATAACGATATTGAACAACGCCTGAATGAAACCCAACTAAATGGCATAAGTCTTTGATTTACCGCATGGAGATAGCGACGCGCTACTTACTTGCAACTTCGGTGTAGGAAAGGTGAGCCAAGTCGCGCGGTCCGAAATAGGCAACGAACCCATTCTTGCCAAGTTCGCCCGCCGCTTTTGCGATCAACGTCGGCTTGTTGATGTATTCGACGCACAACACGAGCTTCTTGTCGGTCCGCAGCTTTTGCAGCAGCCGCGTCGTTTCCTTGATCGAGGCATCGTCGTTCCGCGTCGGCTCCTTGTATTGGGTGCTGGCATCAAACAGCCCTTCCGAATACAGCAGGCTCTCTTTGCCTATCCCGTCCACGGCCATGCGATAGATGTCGTCGTCGAGCAACCCTTCCGCGTTCTGCGCGATGGTCAGGAAGTTCGGATCGCGGATCTTGGTGACGGTCGAAATCTTGCGTACGAACTGGATCATGAGATCGCTGGCAACCGTGCCCGCAGGCGTCTTGCCCTGATAGTCATCGGCGATATCGACCTTGTCGAGATAGATGCCGTCAAAGCCCGCATCCATGATCCGGTTGATGTAGCTGTCGGCGTCGTTGAGGATGAGGTTTTGCCACTCCTGCTCCCAGTATTTGACCGTCAAGTTGCCCGGCCACTCCGGATTTTCCTTTTCGATCAGTGGCGTGCGATTGCGCGCGTCGCCCCAATTCCGGTCGCCCCAGTAGTAGCGGTAGTTCTCCGCTTCCCCAATCGAGATGTAGGCGATGACGAAGCGTCGGCTGCCGTCCGGCTTCTTTTTCATCTGCACGAGTTCGGCGGGCGTGAACGGTCCGCCTGCGGCCGGGTCGCGTTGATAATCGATGACGACCAAATCATAAGGAGACTTGGTGATGACCGCGGTATCGTCGTTCTGGAGCTGATAGCCCCACGTTTTGATCTCGATGCCCTGCACCACATTGTCGGCACCAAGCGCTGGCCCAACGAACGCAGTCAACCCCGCCAGCAGGGCGAACCCAGCGGCCCGCATTCCATCGCCAACACGTTTTGAGACCATGCCACACTCTCGTTTGCGCTCGCAGTCACTTGGGTCACTATATCGGTGCCAGCGCGCGACGGCAGGCCAAAAATAGCACAGCAGGCAAACATTCGAGAAAGACTTTGAAATTCGCAGGCTTCCCGGTGCGCGCTCCGCAGTCTATAACCCTCCCATAAGCGTTCTGAGGGATTGCGCGTATGGGACGACGACCATCAATCAACCGCCGCCGTTTTGGCTTGGGGCTCTCGGCGAGCGCTGCAGCGGCAGTCGCCTTGTCGCACGGTGTTTTTGCCCAGCCCACCATCGAGGATTGGAAGCAGCTCGCGGCGTTGTCGGATGAAGCCCGCAAGCTCGGCATCAACGTCGCCCAGGTCTCCGTCCCCGACGATAATGCTCCCGCGTTCAAGGAGATCGTTCGCGCCATTGTCGATTTCATTGACGATGTGGACGAGCCCGCCGTCATTTCGGGCACCAACGCCGATGCCGCCAAAAGCCTGATCAAGCGCGCCCAAGCCCTGCTCAACGCCATCAACGCCCGCGAAAAACAGCCGCGCCAGAAGTCCGAACTCGAAAACCCCGCGTTGGTGCCGCCCGCTCTGTTTTCGTTAGGTGGCCTCATCACGCCGGCGAACGCACAAACCGTCGACGCCTCCAAGCGCTACGCCCTCTACCGCGACGGCTACCTCGACCTGTTCGACACCTGCAAGGTCAAGCCGGAAAACCAAGGGACCGTCGACTGGTACGTCTCAAAGCTGACCAACGCCAAATACCGCGCCGCCTACGAAAAGCTCGAAGATGACGTCTGTATTCCCTGGTATTTCATCGGCTTGATCCACGCGCTCGAAGCCAGCTTCAACTTCGATGCCCACCTCCACAACGGCGACCCGCTCTCCAGGCGAACGGTCCAGGTGCCCGCTGGCCACCCCGAAAAATGGAACCCGCCCAACGATTGGCAATCGAGCGCCAAAGACGCGCTGGCCTATGAAAAGTTCACCGATCACCTGGATTGGAATCTCGCCCGCCTGCTGTTCCGCCTCGAAACCTACAACGGCTTCCGCTCGCGCGAACTCCACAACATCAACTCGCCCTATCTGTGGAGCTTCTCCAATCACTATACCAAGGGCAAGTTCATCGCCGACAATGAATGGTCCTCGTCCGCCGTCTCCCAGCAATGCGGCGCAGCCGTCATGCTCAAACAACTCGTCGGCAAAAATATCGTCCAGCTGATCGTTTAAATCCAGCGCGAACCCCGCAACGAACCGCGAGCCCCCTAAAGCGACGCGCAGCGTCGAGGGAGTAATGCGACCCGCTGCGAGCCGCGCCCGTCGGAGCTGGCCCGAGCGCAGCGAGGATCAGCCAGCGTGAGACAATTCAAGCGACGCGCAGCGTCGAGGGCGTAATGCGACCCGCCCCGTCGGAGGTTGCCCAGCAAACCGCCCCCCTAAGCCCGCCGTCAGGCGGGAGGGAGCAATGCGACTTAGGCAGCGAGCGCCGCCCCGTCGGAGGTTGCCCGGAGCGCAGCGCAGGATCAGCAACCGTGAGACATATCAGTGCAACGTATCTTCCGGCCCGCGCTTGGAGGGATCCTCCGACTTGCGTCGTGCAATCTCGCGGTTACGCGTCTCCAGAAAATTCTGCAGCTCGACCGACTCGCCGCTGGTCCGCTGCCCCGCGACCGTCCCATCCACTTTGGGTGTTGAAAACCGCCGCGTGAACCAGCCAAACGGACGGCCGATCCGCCGCCAGGCCCGCTGCGTCGCCGAAGGCAGCTTCCTGCCCTCCATCAGCCGGTAGGAAACCTTGCCGGGGTGCTCGGGATCGTGCTCGGGCGGCCCAAATCTGACGCCGCTACCGCCAATAAGCGTATCGCCGCGCTTTTTTGAGGGCTTAACCGGCCGCGCGGGCCGCTTTCCGCCTGTGCCCCGCATGGTCGCGACCAGCAGTACCATCAGTGCCAACGTCAGGATCGACATCATCGTAATTCGCGCCTCAAACGCCGCTCAACCTGGACTATCCCTTCCCTGGGTCCTCCTTTATGATACAGCACCCAGGCGGTCTTGTGGCAAATCTATTCGCTGTAAAATCGACCCCCCGTCAGCCAGTGGCCGCAAACCCCTCTACTCAATTGCCGGACCCCCATTTACCGGACCCAACGACATCATGACCCTCCCCGCCTTCAACATGATCGACCCCTTCGGCCGCAACGTGAGCTATCTGCGCGTGTCGGTCACCGACCGCTGCGACTTCCGATGCGTTTATTGCATGTCGGAACATATGACGTTCCTGCCCAAAAAGGACCTGCTGTCGCTCGAGGAGCTCGACCGTCTCTGCTCGGCCTTCGTTGCTCGCGGCGTCACCAAACTGCGTATCACCGGTGGCGAACCGCTGGTCCGTAAAAACATCATGTGGCTGTTCCGCACGCTATCGCGCCACCTCAACTCCGGCGCACTGGAAGAACTGACACTGACCACCAACGGCAGCCAGCTCAAAACCCACGCCGCCGACCTCTACGCGTGCGGCGTCCGCCGTATCAACGTCTCCCTCGACACCCTCGACCCCGTGCGCTTCAAGCAAATCACCCGCTGGGGCGATTTCCAGACCGTCATCGACGGCATTGATGCCGCCCAAAAGGCAGGCCTCGCCATCAAGATCAATGCCGTCGCATTGAAGGACGTGAACGAGCACGAGATCGAAGACCTGATGACGTTCGCCCACGATCGCGGCGCGGACCTCACCCTCATCGAAACCATGCCACTCGGCGACATCGACGGCGACCGCACAGATCAGTACCTGCCCCTGTCGCTCGTCCGCGCCCGCCTGATGGACCGCTACACGCTGGAAGACATCCCCTACCGCACCGGTGGCCCCGCCCGTTATGTGCGCATCAAGGA
>JANOVN010000002.1:0-3826 GCA_031417455.1 Hyphomicrobiaceae bacterium
TTATCGTCCCAGTGGTTCGATCCTGGGTTCGGGCGAGCGTCCAAAGTCTACCGGCGATTACAAGCCTTGGCGACCGGAGTAGTTTGGCGACCGGAGTAGTTTGAGGGCTGTTGGTCGCTTTCGCGTTGGGGCTACCGCCTCCAAGCCCCGTTTGAGGGGTGACCCCTCAAACTCCCCTCTTTGTTTACGTCCTAAGAGAAGAAAAGCGGGTTGCCGGGCTGCGATGCTTTGGCCCCACTCGTGACACCATTTTTGCGGTACGGTGGCGTTTGAAATGATCTTACGTAATGATCTTGGCTGGAAAGCTCGTTCAAGGTGGCCAACGCTGCGATGATGTCTGATGTTCTTAAGGTGCTGCTCACTTGGATTGCTGTCGTGGCCGTGACGCCTGCGCAGGCGCAGCGCATCGAGAACAAGGTCGCGGTGTTTGCCGCGCTCGACAAGGTGACGGCGCGCATCTCCAAGCTTGAGGCGCCGCTGGGCGAATCGGTCAAGTTCGGATCGCTCAAGCTGACGCCAAAGGTTTGCTATTCGCGACCTGCTACCGAACAGCCCAAGACGTCCACGTTTGTAGAAGTCGATGAAACGATGTTGAGTGGGCAGGAAAAGCGCTTGTTTGCTGGCTGGATGTTTGCCGAAAGCCCAGGTCTGCACGCTGTCGAACATCCCGTGTTCGACGTCTGGCTGACGGACTGCAAGCAGCCGCTTAAACCGGTTCCGCAGGCGGCGGCAGTCGCAAAGCCGGGAATGGCGACTGCCGGGGGTGGCGTTGCCCAGCCTGTGGGACCCGATGAACCCATCGAACCACGCCGCCGCGCACGCCGGTAAACATAACTCCGGCGAGGCATCCTGAGACACCTCGCCGTTTGTTATGCGCAACTCGGTTCAAGCAACCGGACTCAGAGGTACGGGCAAACGTGGCGGTGGCCGTCGTAGCCCATGTAGGTGCCCGAATCCCAGTCGAACGAGCGATAGGTATCGGCGCACTGCTGGCGGCCGCTGACCGAGCGATAACGGCGTGAGCGATAGCCGTCGTTGGCGATGATGGCGCTGCCGATCACTGCGCCGGCAATGCCAAGGCCAATCGCGCCGCGACCGTAGCGATAGCCGCGATAGCCACGATAATGGATGTTCTGGAGGGAGGAGGTGTCACTCGTGGATGCCGCGACGGGACGCGTGGCGTTGGAGGCGGGGAACGCATAAGCAGCTTGTGCACTCAGGAGTGAGACGCCAAGGGTGAGTGCCAGGAGGGTTTTGTTGGTCGACATAGGGAAAGCCCTTCAATAGTTGCGGTTTCATCGTTGAGTGGGGGTTCAACGACCGGGGGTTCGACGCGTGAGACTCCGCGTGAGACTAAGAGAACGCTCGGCCACGGTAAGTTCCGTCACTCTTTTCGTGCATATGGCGTTTTTTTAGTGGTTCGCAGATGAAGCGTCGCTGAACGAATGGGCCAGACTTGAATTTGGCTCAATCCCCGCTGCCGCCGCCCGACTCCCCGCTGCTTTCGCCGGCCCCCGACGCCGAGCTCCGGAACAGGTCGTCGTGACTGATCCAGGTGCGTTTGTCGCGGATGACGGCTTGGACGGGGAGTTGTTCGGACAGGGGCGCGCAGCCGGGGATTTTCTTGACGGCGGTGCCGATGGCCATGAATTCGATGACGCCGCCGATGTCGTGGATGTGGGTTTTGATGCCCACGACATCATCGGCGCCGATGGCGGCGGCTTCGTCCTTTAAAAGGCCGATGGCGTGCTCGCGGGCGTCATAAATCAGCGAGGTGAGGTCTGAGATTTCGCCGCGCGCAAGGCCTTTGAACATGGCTTTCAGTCCGCCAATGAGGCCGAGCGAATAGACGGCGGTGCCAAGCACCAGTTTCAGCGGCATGAAGCCGAGGGCTGCAAGGTTCCACATTTCCTCGCAGGTGAGGTCGGATGTGACGGGATCTGCCGTTGCCGATGATGGAAGGGCGCGATGGGAGGCCGCGGTGCCGATCATGAGCATTTCGTGGGTGCCGGAGAATGGCATGATGCGGGTTTCGATGCCGACCACGGCGTTTGCACCGGCCTGCTTGGCTTCGCCCGCGATCCGGGCGAGCGCCAAGTGGCGCGTCTGATTGAAGATGTTGGAGAATTCCTTGATCTCGCCGCGCGCCATGGTTTTGAGGCCGCCGAGAAGACCGCCGACGATGCCGACCGAATAGGCGACGTTACCAAACACGAATTGGCGTGGTTCGTAGCCCGCATCCATCAGGCAGTAGAGTTCCTGGCCGTTGGAACTCGATGAGAACATGGTTTTGCCAGCGTTCGTGCCGGTGTTGTGGACGCCGGAGGCAACAGAGAGGAATTCGACGTTGCCTTGCATGGTGCGCAATTCACTCGTCACGCCGGTGACGCCGTCGGCGTTGTGGCGGTGGGCTTCCTGCAGCAGGCGGGCCTGCGATTGGTGGCGGCCCTCTGAAATGATGGATGTGATCTGGCCGACCTCGCCGCCGAAGGCTGCCTGGAAGCCCGCGCCGATGGTGCCCAGCACGCCGAGCGAATGAACGGAGTTGCCGATCAGCAGTTCGCCAGCGGTTAGGCCCTTGAGTTTAAGGCAATACATTTCGTTGCCCGAAAGTCCCGTCATTATTGGTCCGCCAGCCGGCATGATGCGCCCTTTCCTATCTCCAGTGTCGTGACAGATTACACGATCTTTCAGCCGTGTCGTCCAGGCTAGCCGACGGTATCAGGCGGCAATGGGCGGGTGTGTTTACGGACCGATCAATATTTTTGCAGCTTTCGGTGCGAAGTAGGTGAGGATGCCGGTGGCGCCTGCGCGTTTGAAGGCCATGAGGCTTTCCATCATGGCGCGGTCGCCGTCGAGGTAGCCTGATTGGGCGGCGGCCATGATCATCGCGTATTCGCCCGACACTTGGTAGGCAAACGTCGGGTAGCCCAATTCGTGCGACACGCGGCGGACGATGTCGAGGTAGGGCATTCCGGGTTTGACCATGACCATGTCGCAGCCTTCGGCGATGTCGAGGGCTGTTTCGCGAATCGCTTCGTCTGAGTTGGCGGGGTCCATCTGGTAGGTGCGCTTGTCGCCTTTGAGGGTGGACGACGAACCGACCGCGTCGCGGAACGGGCCGTAAAAAGCGGATGCGTATTTGGCGGCGTAGGCGAGGATCATCGTGTCTTGGTGGCCGCTGCCTTCGAGCGCTGACCGGATTGCGCCGATGCGGCCATCCATCTTGTCGGATGGCGCGAGGATATCGCAGCCTGCGTCCGCCTGGACGAGCGATTGTTTGACCAATGCTTTGAGGGTTTCGTCGTTGGCGATCTTGCCGTCGATTAGCAGGCCGTCGTGGCCGTGGCTGGTGTAGGGGTCGAGCGCCACGTCCAGGATTACGCCGAGGTCGAGTTTGGCTTCGCGGATCGCGCGCGTCGCCCGGCAGACGAGGTTGTCCGGGTTCCAGGCTTCCTTGGCGTCGTCGGTGCGTAGCGCGGGGTCGGTGAATGGGAATAGCGCGATGGCTGGGATGCCGAGACGGACGGCTTCGCGGGCCTGTTCGAGGATCAGATCAATGGAGAGGCGGTCGACGCCTGGCATCGATGCGACGGGGACGCGGGCTTTTTTGCCCTCGACGACGAACATCGGCCAGATCAGATCGGCAGGGGTCAGCACGTTCTGCGCGACGAGGCGGCGCGACCAAGCTGTCTGGCGCGTGCGGCGCATGCGAAGGGCGGGGAAGCTAGCAGTCGTCATTGGCGGTCTCGTGCGTGTTGGTTGAGCCCTCTGTATGGGCTCAGGCCGCCTGCGGAGACAACTGGAAATCGTGCAGAATCCCAAC
>JANOVN010000003.1:0-4664 GCA_031417455.1 Hyphomicrobiaceae bacterium
GTGGAAGTGGCGGTGGACCGGTGTGGCGGCGGGGAAGGCGTCGTTGGGGAGGCTTGCGTTGACGAGGAAAGCGACTGGGGCAGGCGCAATGGCTGATGCCAGATCCATCAAGGAATTGAGATGGTGGCCATGGGCTGCCGCACAGGAGGGGTCAAGGACGACGACATTAGCCACGGTGGTTTTCTCTCTTTTTGGTTTCATAACTTCTGACGTCACGGAGGTCAAAAGTTATGATTGCGGCGCGAACGCTCGGTGTGCTCGCCGACAGTTCTCTGCGGCGCAGCGGGGCCGCTTTGATCAGCCAAGGGGCTGACCGCTTCTTTGGGCTTGTCGGGATTTGGTTCTGCCGCAATTGGGGCGGCTTGTGACGAACACCCTTTGCCTACGGATTAACCAGTGGGGGAGGTCGGGGCGATCTTTGCGTTACATTTTATGGGGAGTTGGCTAGTTTGCTCACGGTGGACGGCGCCTTTGGGAGGGCGACGCGTATTGCGGCAGTGTCTCAGTTTGGAAATTGCGCTTGTTCCCTCCCCCTTGTGGGGAGGTTAGGGTGGGGGTTGTTGCGCTCAAATCTGGTTTCGTGCGACCCCCTCCCCGGCCCCCCCACGTCGATGCGGAGCATCGCTTCGCGATGACGGGGAGGGGAATTTTTTGCCTGGAGTTTTCAAACTGAGACACTACCGGAATTCCGCACGAGCGGACGCGGCTTTATTGCTGTTTGTCAATACGTTAGCGTTGAGGTGAGTTGGTGGCTTTGACAAGACCCGCGAGCGATGTCGACTGGCGGGAGAGTGCGCTCAAGGGAACGGTTGGCGCGGGCAACCGGGTTGCGACGCTTGACGCCTTTCGCGGGCTTGCCGCCATCGTGGTTGTCGCCATGCACGGGCGCGAGCTGTTCTGGGTCGGCATGATGCCGTATCTGCGCGCCTATCCTTACGATTTTTCGCCGCCGTCGCTGCTTGCCTATGCGTTCGCGCCGCTGATTTCAGGGGCAATAGGCGTTTCGGTGCTGTTCGTGCTCAGCGGGTATGTGATCCACCGCGTGCAAGCGCAGGCGATGGAGGCGGGGCCGTCGGAGAAGGTTGGAAAGCCGTTCGATGTGGCGTCGTTCTTTTTGCGGCGGTTCATCCGGATTTATCCAACGCTCGTGCTGGCGTTGATCGTGACCGCGATTTGCGATGCGATTGCGCGGGCGTATGGGGGGCACCCCATGATCCTTGATCACAGCGCGGGGACGCTGGTGGTCAATCTGCTGTCGCTGCAGGGGATTTTCGCGCAGCCGTATGGGTCAAACAGTCCGCTGTGGTCGCTCGCCATCGAGGTGCAGTTTTACCTCGTGTATCCGCTGGCGCTGATCGTGCGGCGGCGGCTGGGGTCAAACCAGATGATGCTGGCCGTCATGGTGTTCAGCGCGACGAGCGCGGCCGCGTTGGAGCCGCAGCATATCGTGGCGTTTCCGCAGTACTTCTTCGCATGGTGGCTGGGCGCGTACATGGCGGAACGCGATCTGGCGAAACATCCATTGCCCAAGGCGTGGCCGTGGCTTGCTGGGGCCCTCATCCTGTCGGGGTCAATCGCATACCAGAAGCATTTCTTCTTTGTGGGCCTGATGGCGTGGGCGATTGGGGCCGCGCCGATCATCTCGTGGGCAGCGACCGGCAATGCACCGTGGCTTGCTTCGAGCCGGGCGCTGCGGGGGCTGGGGCGTTTCAGCTACACAATGTATGCGGTTCATTTCCCCATCCTGGTGATGATGAGCGCGGTGTTCATGGGGACCGCGAAGGAGCCGAATATATTTATCGCTGTGGTGTTGACGGCGGCGTCCCTTGTGGTTTGCTATGGGGCGTTTTGGCTGGCGGAATGGCCGTCGGTGGTGGTGCTGCAGGGGATGCGGAAGGGGCCGACGGGGGGGGCTGATCAGCTCACGTTCCTGCGCATGACCGGGGCTCGCGTTGCTCAGGATTTCGAGCGGGTGATCGAGGCCGTGCGGCAACGGGTCGAGGGCGGTATTGCCTGGGCGGTCAAGCGCTGGAAGCGGCACCGGATCGGGACGGCGGCGGCGGCGCATCCGGTGTTTCAGCCGCCGTTTCGTGGCGGTGACGAGGCACTGAGCGCAGAACAGGTGAGGGCGAATTTTGCATATTTCGAGAGCCAGAAACGCGACCGCTTGGCGCATTTGCGGTTCTTGATGGGCAAGTTCGGCGTCGCGGTTGTAAATGCGGGGACGGTCGATCGTTTTGTGGCCGCATGGGGCGATGTGCTGATGCTGGACGAGGGCTGTGAGGCCGCGCTGACGACGCATGAGCCGAAGTGGACGCACGGCTATGGGGGGCTCAACATTGTCCACGATCTGGCGGTGTATACGGGGGAGGCCGCGATCCGCTCGGACGGGCGCTGGCGGTGGGTGCAGGGATCGGGTGCGGGCGGGTGCGGGGCGGTGTTGAGTGACGGCGTGCGTCAGGTGGACGTGATCGGCGAGGTTGGCCGGGTGATGCGTGACGGGGATGGCCGACGCGAAGGGCTCACGCGGGTCAGAGGGATGCTAGAGGCGCGGTGACGGCTCGCAGATTCGCCCGAATGTTTTGCGACGGAAACTGGACTGCCTTTCAGTTCAGGTTCGAGCAGACGATCAGGAGCGCCGCCTTATGTCGCAACGAGCATCGAAGCCAGGAGACGCCAGCACGGCTGCGCGCCGATTTGGGCTTGGACCAAAGCCTGGGGATCTTACCCGCATCGCCAGCGATCCGCGCGGGTACGTGCTGGCAATGCTCGGCAAGGCGGGTGAGGCCAATATCGCGACCGGGCCACGGCTGTTGTCGACGCCTGAAGTTTTCAGCGAATTGGACGATCTGCGCATTGAGCAGACGATATTGAGGACGTTCGGCACGGCTGATGCGGCGACGGCCAAAGGCAAGGTGCCGACCCCGCCACAAGCTCAGGCAGCGGAAGATAGAAAAAACGCGACGGCCAAGGTCACTGTGCTCGGCAAGGCGCGGCGGGACATCTTTCGGGAAGAAGCGCTCGCGAGAATTTCGCGCGCGATCTCAGCCGATACCCCGTTGCTCGAGCGGCTGGTGTATTTCTGGTCCAGCCATTTCTGCGTGTCGGCGGGGAAGGGCAACGTGCGGGCGCTGGCGGGAGCGTTCGAGCGGGAGGCGATCCGACCGCATGTGTTGGGTAAATTCGGCGATATGTTGCAGGCCGTCGAGCACCATCCAGCGATGCTGCTGTATCTCGACAATGCGGCGTCGATCGGGCCCAACTCGTCGGCAGGAATTGGACGGGAACGGGGGCTAAACGAGAACCTCGCCCGCGAAGTCTTGGAGTTGCATACGCTCGGCGTTGACGGCGGGTATAGTCAGGCCGACGTCACCAACTTTGCGCGGATCATAACGGGGTGGACGTTCGGGCAGGGGGAGATGGTGACGGACGCCGAAAAAGGGCGTTTCATCTTCACGCCCAACCGTCATGAACCGGGCAAATTCGCAGTGATGGGCAAGACGTATGCGCAGCCTGGAAGCGCCGCGGGCGAAGCGGTGCTGGCGGATTTGGCGCGACACCCCGCGACTGCGCGCAATCTCATGCGCAAGCTCGCGCGGCATTTCATGTCCGACAACCCGCCGCCGGCGCTGGTGGCTCGGCTCGAGAAGGCGTTTCTCGATAGCGATGGTGACTTGGGTCAAGTGACGCGCGTGCTGGTGTCTTTGGATGAAGCGTGGGAGCTGCCGGCTGCCAAGATCGTGCCGCCGTTCGAATTCATGGTTTCGCTCGCGCGCGGGTTCACCCCAATGGAGCCAAGCGAAATTCTGCGGCTGTGCGGTGTGCTTGGCCAGCCGGTATGGCAGACGCCGTCGCCCAAGGGGTGGCCGGATGCGGACGATAGCTGGATGGGGCCGTCGCCGATCCGGGAACGGTTGCGGATTGCTGAAAAGATCGCGCGCGAGATCAAAACGGGCGATCCCCGGTTGGTACTGGCGGACCTTGGCGGTCCAGGCATGAGTGACCATACCAGACAGGCCGTGCAGCGGGCCGAGACGCGCGAACAGGCATTCGAGCTCATGATCATGAGCCCAGATTTCATGAGGAGATAGGGTATGAGCTGCATCGAACATACGAGCCTGTCGCGGCGGGATTTACTGGGCGGGACGACCTCGCTTGCGCTTTGGGGGATGCTGCCGAAGATGGCGATTGCCGGGACGCGCGATCCCAGGTTTTTGACCATCGTCTTGCGCGGCGCGGTGGATGGGCTGGCGTTGGCGGCACCCGTTGGCGATCCCGATTATGTGCGATTGACGGGGAAGCTCGCGGTGCCGAAAACCGGCGAGGGGGCGGGGTTGCCGCTGGATGGGTTTTTTGCGCTCAACAGTGCGATGCCGTTTCTGCATTCGCTGTATTTGAAGCGCGAGGCGATGATCGTTCACGCGGTGGCGACGCCGTACCGGGGGCGGTCGCATTTCGACGGGCAGGATGTGCTTGACAGCGGGCTTGGAGGGGTGGCGCGGTCCGATTCCGGGTGGCTCAATCGGGCGCTGGCTGGGCTATCACATGCGGGAAGAAGCGAAAAGCAGAAGGGACTTGCGATGGGGGCCGTAGTGCCGCTCGTGATGCGCGGGACAGCTCCGGTCATGTCGTGGACGCCCAAGGCCAATGGGATGCCATTGCGC
>JANOVN010000004.1:0-2799 GCA_031417455.1 Hyphomicrobiaceae bacterium
GGCAGGGCTTGGATCAGCTTGATGGCCGAGCGCGGGAAGACGGGGCGGGCAATGTCGCCGATGGAAAGCAGGGTCGAGCCGGAGACGCCTGCGACGACGACTGATCCGCGATGAAAGCTTTCGACGAGGGGGCCGCGGGTGACTTCGACGAGGATGGGATTGGTCATCGGCACTAGTGTTCCGGTTCTGACATTTGCTTCCTGGTGCGGCTAGGCTCTGAGCAAATGTCAGAACCATAAGGAACACTAGCAAGTCTATGTTTCTAGTGTAGCTTTTGCACCTGACGTTTGGTTTTGAAGCTAGCCGCAAGTGGGGACCAAACGTCAGGTGCGCTACACTAGCGCTCGCTGGTCAATTGGGCCGAAACCCAAAGCCGGTGATGGCCAAAGGGGCATCCGCGTGGGCGAAGAGGGGGCGGCGTCAAGATGAGCCGTTCTGCCCCCTCTCCCCCTGGGGACGGGGTGAGGGGAATTGAGCGGTGGCCAAGTGAAGCCCCTCATCCGCCCTTCGGGCACCTTCTCCCCAGGGGGAGAAGGAAGGAACGCTGCATCTATGCGTGGCAGCCCTCGCCTCCAAGTGGATTGCCGATCCAGCTTAGCCGGATTTTCGTTTGAAGGTGAGCGGCACGTTGAAGCGCTCACCGGAGCCGAGCAAACTGGGCAATGGCGGGAAATCGGCGCGGTCGAGCCAGTCCATCGCTGCCCTGTCGACGGCTGAGACGCCGGAACTCTTAATGACTTCGCGTTTGATGATTTTGCCTTGTGAATCAAGCGTGAAGACCAGTGTCACTTGGCCGGTGCCGCCGTTGGCTACGGAGGCTTTGGCCTTTTGCAGAGCGCTGTGGATTTTGCCGACGTAGGCGGTGAGCGCGGTTGCCTTGCCGCCGTCCTGGGCCTGAGCTGCGCTCTTTTCGGTTAGAACCGCGACTTGGGCGGCCTGATCGGCGACGGCGATTTCCTGAGGTTTGGGCTGTTCGACGGGGAGCGGTTGTTCGATTGCGGTGACGGCTTCCGTCGGGCTCTGGGTCGCGGTTATGACGTCCTTGACTTCGGGTTCAACGGGTTTGGTCTCAACGACCGGCGGGGGCGTCGGGTTGGCGATGATGGGGGCGACTTCGGCGATTTCGATGCGGTCGGCGGCATCGCCAAAGCTCACCATGTCGATGGTGATGCCTTGTTCGAGACGGAAGGCGTCGTTGCCGGTGCCGTCGTCGTAGATCTCGCGGGCACCGGTTGCTGCAAAGCTGAGCAGCGGCAGCAGTAGCAAGCCATGCAGCCCGAGGGAGGCGATCCAAGTGGTGGCAGATAGCGGGTTCATACGCGTTGACCTAATACTTGGACTTATTGAGCGGGCGGGGTTGGTTGACGGGGTGCACCCGCCGGTTGGGCGAGCAACGAGACGCGGCCGTAGCCTGCCTCGCCGACGCGACCGAGAATTTCCATGACATCGCCGTAGGCTTGTTTTTTGTCGGCGCGGACGTAGACGACGGTGTCGCCTTCGGCGGCCCGAATGGCCATCAAGCGGGTGACGACATCGGCGCGGGGAATGAACTCGTCGCGGACCTGGAGGCTGCCTTCAGGCGTCAGGGTGACGACCATCGGCTTTTTGCTCTGGCCGAGTTTGACGGCGCTCGTCTTTGGCAGATCGACGGGAACACCGGCGACCATCAGGGGGGCGGCGACCATGAAGATGATGAGCAGGACGAGCATCACGTCGACCATCGGGGTGATGTTGATGTCGGCGATCGGTTTGTAATGGCCGTCGCCATCGTCGTCGCCGTAGTTCGCGCCGGAGCCGAGCGAAACGCCCATCACTTAACTCCTTTTAGGGACACGATTTTCTCGTGACCGTCGCGCGAGAGAGCCTTGGCGAGAACGACAATGGACTTGGCTATGCGTTCGGCGGCTTGGCCCAGCGACACGGTGATGAGGTTGTAGGCGACGACGGCTGGGATGGCGGCGGCGAGGCCAAGGGCTGTGACGAACAGGGCTTCAGCGATGCCGGGGGCGACAACCGCGAGGCTCGTGTCGCGCGATTGGGCGATGGAGGTAAACGAGTGCATGATGCCCCAGACCGTGCCGAACAGACCGACGAAGGGCGTCGTGGAGCCGACGGTTGCGAGGAAAGGCAGGCCGCGTTCAAGGCCGCGCAGGTGGCCCTTCATCGCGCCGCGCATGGCGCGCTCGAGGCGGGCGCGGACATCGGTGCGGCCTTCGCCGGCGCTATTGCCGTCGTTCAGTTCGGCGAGGGCTGCCTGGCCGACGCAACCAGCCATGCCAGTTAATTCACCGGGAAGGCGGCCGCTGGCGGCGTGGGCTTCGAGGTCTGCGGCTTCCTTCGAAAGTTGTCGAAGTCGCCAGAGTTTTTCAAGCGTGATCGCCCAGGAGGCGACCGAACACACGACGAGCAGCAGCGCGATGCCCTGCACCACCGGATCGGCGTGCTGGATCATCCCTAGAACCGAAAAATCGCGTCCACCTTCAACACCTTGAGCCACCGACTACTCCTAATTACTTGTTCAAGGGCGCGCCGGCCACCGAGGAAAGCGATATTTTGGTCAGGCAATCAGGAATGACGCCGCTGTCGGCTTTGCATTCCATAACGTCGTTGACGAGAACGCTCGCGATCTTGTCGCAAGCCAAGCCTTCGACGTCGAAGAGTTTGACGCTCTTTTTGGCCGATTTCAGCGGCCCTAAGTCCACGGCAAAGCGGCGGGCGATGACGCCGTCGGGCTGGAACAGGACGAGGTCGACTTTGACGGTTTGAAAGGCTTGTTCGCCCGCGTTGTTGACCACAACG
>JANOVN010000005.1:0-2643 GCA_031417455.1 Hyphomicrobiaceae bacterium
CGCAGCATGAACTACTCCAGGCCCGACAAGTTAACTGACCCCACGACAGCGTAGTTCAATCCTGCGAATTTGAACATTAGCAAACCTGACCTTTACCGCATTGGACGTCTTGAGACGTGCCCGCCGTATCTATTTTGACACAGAGATTCAGCGCGTCTTCACGATCAATCTAAGATTGCGATTGATGACAGAAGTCCACGATTGTGATTATCAGTTAACGCGGCTTTAAGCAATCTTAGGTAGAAATATTTCATAGTAAACCGTGACGCAGTTGTTCCCGCGCCACATTTGAGTCGTTCCCCCAGTACCGGAGTTTTGTAATGCGTATCCCCAAACCGCGCGCCACAGGCGCGCCGGTAACTGCCGATGCTTTGCCGCTATTCTTGCGGAAGCCAAACTTTTCCATCGAGATCAACGAGCCGACATTTCAGACCAAACTGACAAATGGGGAAAACCGCAGCGCTCATCTCGTGCTCAAGGCATCCGCCAGTCTCGCGGTCGTTGCATTGTGCCTGTCGTTGTCGACATCGGATGCGGCCGCGCAGTTCATTTGCCAGCAATATGGCGGTTCATTCCTCCAGGATGCGACGGCTGGCCTTAGCGCGGTGGCATGCGGTCCCGGCGTCCAAGCTACAGGGATTGGCTCAAGCGCCTACGGCACACAGGCCTTATCGTCGGGATACCACAGCTCGGCATTCGGCATACAGTCGAATGCAAGCGGCGAGGATGCCGTGGCGCTTGGAGCGTCGGCGCGGGCCCAGGGGACCAACTCAACGTCAGTGGGTACGGCCAGTTGGGCTAAGTCGAGCAACGGAACAGCGGTCGGCGCATCGGCAACATCGATAGGGTTTGACTCGACTGCAGTCGGCGGCGCAGCATCGGCGTTGGGCAATAATTCCATCGCCATTGGACGAGGAACCGTCACCAGCGGTGAAAATGCGGTGGCGATCGGGACCCTGGCCAGTACTGGAGCCGACAACTCGACTGCTGTCGGGGGGACTGCGACCGCGAGCGGCATCGGCTCTTCGGCGCTAGGAGCCAACGCCCAAGCGAGCGGACTGAACTCGTCCGTGTTTGGGCAGAATGGTCAGGCGACCGCCGAAAATTCAACCGCGATGGGCCAGAATGCGAAGGCGACGGCAACCAATGCCGTCGCGCTTGGGGTGGGTGCTCAGGCGACGGGCATTGATTCGGCTGCCATTGGCCGAGGTGCTATCGCAAATTCCACTGGCTCGACTGCGCTTGGCGATTTCGCCACGGCAAGCGGGAGTGGTGCCACCGCAGTAGGCAAAGGCTCAGTCGCCGCATTTGCCAACTCTGCGGCTTTCGGCCAAAGCGCCACCGCAACGGTTGCCAATCAGCAAGCGTTTGGTACCGGTACGAATACGTATACGTTTGCTGGGATCGCGTCTGCGGCAAGCACTGCTGCGCAAGTTGGGGCACTAAAGGCCGTGACGTCGGATTCCAACGGCAATCTGGCCGCGACCGACCCCAACAATCTGTTCCTTTCTGGCGGCGTCAAAAGTGTTGCGCTTGGGATTGGATCGGCGGCGGCAGGTGCTAACGCCACCGCGCTTGGGACCGGATCGACCGCGAACGGGGCCAACTCGGTGGCGCTTGGTGCTGGAGCCAGCTCGGCACAAACCAACTCGACAGCCATCGGGGCTGGCGCTGTCACGACGCGCGCCGATCAGATCGCCTTGGGGACGGGCACGAGTACCGTCACCATCGGCGGGGTCACTTCGGTTGCAAGCAAGGCGGCGCAGACCGGTCCGCTGCAATTGGTCACCACGGATGCCAATGGTAATATCAGCAGCGACGGGGGAGCATTGCAGACCCAGGTCAACGGGATTGCGACGGGGCTTACGTCGGTTACCAATCGCGTGACGACCATCGAAGGCACGATTGCAACGCTTCAGGGACAGTCCGCCACGACCACGACGACGATCAACAATTTGTCGACGCGGGTCACGAACGTCGAGGGTCAGACGACGACCAACACGACGAATATCACCAACCTGCAAAACCAGACGAACACGAATACGACCAACATCACGAGCGTGCAGAACCAGACGAACACCAACACGACAGCCATCGACGGTTTGGGCAAGCGCGTGACGGTCGTCGAGGGGCAAACCGCGACCAATACGGCGACTATCGCGACGGTTCAAAATCAGACCAATACGAACACGACCAACATCACGAACGTACAAAACCAGACCAATACGAACACAGCCACGATCGCGACAACGAACCAGAAGGTCGCTTCGTTGGATACGCGTATGGGATCGGCCGAGGACCGGATAACGACACTTGAAAACAATGGTGGGGCGAGTGCTGCCGTGACCAACCGGATGAACTCGATCGAGAACAAAGCGGACCGGGCACTCGAAGGCGTCGCGATCTCGCTGTCGGTCGCCGATCCGATCCTGCGCGGCAACGAGGTGTTTGGTATTCGCGCCAACTGGGGACACTATGCGGGCCAAGACGCGCTTGGTGTCTCGGTCGTCGGCGTGCTCGATCAGAATGTGTTTGGCAACGGGGAAAAGCTTGCCATCAGCGGTGGATTTGGTGTCGGCGTCAGCGGCGGGCATGTCGGTGGCCGAATCGGTGCTCAGCTGACGTGGTGATGCCGCTCGCGGG
>JANOVN010000006.1:0-15458 GCA_031417455.1 Hyphomicrobiaceae bacterium
CTGCGCGACGGTATTCTCCTTCGTTTGCGCGTGGCCGCCCCACCAACCCCACGCGCGGATACCAACGTGCATAAGTCAGAACTTATGCGCGTTGGTATAAGAGGCACCCCAGCGATGGTTCGAGCTTGGGGACCCGGCGATGGAGTGGGGGTGCAAATAGTTTGGGGGGTGCTTTGATGAGTGTGAGGCGGCTAATTGGTGCGATCGTTGCGCTAGCTTTTGCGGGCGTTGCTTGCCCGGCGAACGCGCGGCCGTTGGATGATGTGATCGCGTCGAAAGTGTTGCGGGTCATTGTGTATGAGGACAACGAGCCGTTTTCTTGGGATGACAAAGGTGAACCGCGCGGGATCGAAGTTGAGATCGCGCGGGCGCTGGCGGCTAAGCTCGGTGTGGCTGCAGAAATTACGCTGCGGATGACGGGCGAGCAGGTCGATCAGGATTTGCGGACCAATGTCGTGCGCGGCACGTTCGGCGGCGGGATTGCCGGCGATGTCATGCTGCATGTGCCCGTCGACCGCGAGATCGGGCTGCGGGTGCGCGAGGCGGTGATTGGGAACGCGTATTTCCAGCAGCGGATCGGATTGGCGGTGCAGCCGGACCGGCCGGGCGAGATTGCGTCGTTCGACGTATTCAAGCGTGAAAAGATCGGGGTGCAGCTCGCAACCGTGGCGGACTATTTTCTGATGCGGTTCGACGGCGGTGCGCTGGTCGACAACATCAGCCACTATCTGAAGCCGAAGCAGGGTGTGGACCGGTTTGTGTCCAAGGAGACGTCGGCGGTGCTGGGCGTGCGGTCGCACATGGAAGCCATGCTCAAGGCGCGCGGGCAGTCGGCTAAGTGGCTGTCGCCGCCGATGCCGGGATTGACGCGGGCGGATTGGGTGCTGGGGACGGCGGTTAACGAACAAAGCCGGGACTTGAGTTACGCAATCGGGGCGGCGTTAGCGGAGATGGCGGCAGACGGGACAATGGCTGCGATTTGTGGCAAGTTTGGCGTCACGTACTTGCCGCCGCCGGTGAATTGAGCGGTTGACCTGGATTGCCGGTGGGCTTTGGAGACGCGCAGTGAAACTCAGGTCGTTGTTGGTTGCATCGTTAGCGTTTCTGGCAGATGGGTTTGGACCTGCGGTGGCGGCGGACGATCCGTTGGGGTCGCCGGTGTGGGCAGCCCTTGCCGCCAAGACGTTCGGGGCGGTGCCGTTTGTCTATGACGACCGGGTGAAGGTCTTGATTCCGATGGTGGTCGAGAACCAGGCACAGGTGCCGGTCACAGCGGATGCGCGGGCGCTGTCTGGCGTGACGAAGCTGATGGTGATTACCGATCTCAATCCGATCCAGCATGTGCTGACGATGAATTTGCAGCGGGCGGAGCCGTTCATTTCGTTGCGGCTCAAGGTCGAGCAGGGGACGCCGGTGCGGGTGGCGGCGCTGGCGGACGATGGAATTTGGCACGTCGGCAGCGTGTTTCTCGATGCGGCGGGCGGGGGATGTTCGTCGCCGGCGATGACACGCAAGGATGCTGATTGGTCAGCGACCGTGGGCCAAGCGCAAGGGCGGATTTGGCGGGAAGCCAATGGCGCGGCGCGGCTGCGGTTCAGGGTGCGGCATCCGATGGATACAGGGCTTGCGAAGGACGGGACGCCCGCGTTCTATATCGAGAAAGTCGAGTTGAAGGATTCCGCGGGCGAGGGGCTCGCGACGCTGGAGCTGTTTGAGCCGGTGTCGGAAGATCCAACCATGACGGTGATGGTCGGGTTACCGCCGATGGACGGGTCGGTCAACGTGGATGGGCGGGACAATAACGGCGGGGTGTTCCGGTCGGTCGTGCCGGTGCCGTTGGCCCGGACGCAATGAGTTTTTGGTGGCGGTAGTAGATGACGTTTGAGATGGATCGCCGGGCGTTGCTGGCTGTGTTGTCGGGGATTGCCGGGGCGCCGGTCTTGGGCATGTTTGACGCGAAGGCGGGGCCGCTCACCTATACTCTGGTGCCGCAGAAGCTCGCTGAGGGGGTGTGGATGGTGGCGGGGGTGCCCGAGGCGGTCACCGCGCAGAACGGCGGGGCGATTGCAAACATCGGGATCATGGCGACCAGCGAAGGGGCCATCGTCATCGATAGCGGGCCGTCGAAGCGGTATGGCGTGCAATTGCGGGAGCTGGCCCAGAGCCTTACCGGCAAGGATGTGGCGCGGGTTTACCTCACGCATTTTCACCCCGATCATGTCTTCGGGTGTCAGGCGTTTCCCGCTGAAGCAATCGCTGCCACCGAGGGTGTCATCAAGGGGCTGACGGAACTGGGCGAGGGGTTTGCGTCGGCGATGTATTCAGCGGCTGGCGATTGGATGCGCGGGACCGAGGTGGTGCTGCCCAAGCATGTGATTTCGTCTAGCGTCGAGGATGTCGGCGACCGGCGGATGCGGCTGTTGCGGATGAAAGGGCATACCGGCGCGGATCTGGCGATTTACGACGAACTGACAGGAATTATTTTTGCGGGCGATCTGGTGTTTCTCGACCGGGCGCCGACGACACCGCATGCCGATATCGGGTCGTGGAAGGTGGCGCTCGCGTCGTTGGGCGGGATACCGCATACGCTGATCGTGCCGGGACATGGACCGGCTGAATCAAATACGCGCGGGCTCGATCAGACGCGGATTTGGCTGACGGAAATCGAGGCAATTGTTTCGGGGGCGTTCGAGCGGGGGCTCGATATGAACGAGGCGATGGCGGTGCCGTTGCCGGAGTGGACCAGCAAAGTTGCGTTGGCGCGATACGAATTTCAGCGTACGGTCATGCACCTTTATCCGCGCTTTGAGGCGAAGCGTTTGCCGACTGTCGGGGGGCGGGGATGAGGCCATGATACTTCAATGGGTTGGTTGATTTCAGATCGGTCTGGAAACGTACAGTGTAAGTGCTGTTGATTTGCCTAAAGAGCGATTAGTTCAGTTAGTCGTTCGGAGCAAACTGCGCTACACACTTTGCTATGGCCTGCCACTTTCGGGCGCGGGCGTTGGGAGTGTTTTCCCGCTCTTGCCCTCATTTTTACGGGCGAGCACCGTGGCAAAATTTTCAACGAGAAATCGTGTTTTATTGAATTTGACGCCTGGCGACCTCCGGTTGTTAGAGCCGCATCTTGAGCGCGTTGAATTTCCGCTTCGCTACGCAATCGAAACGCCCAACAAACCGATTTCGCACGTCTATTTCGTCGAGAACGGAATCGTCTCGATTACGACCATGGGGCCAAAGCGGTTGCCGATCGAGGTGGCGGTGGTCGGGTTTGAGGGGTTTACCGGGGTTTGCGTCGTGCTTGGCGGGGATCGGTCGCCGCTAGATACATATGTGCAGGTGGTCGGCGAGGCGCACCGGATCGAGACCGGCGAGTTGCAGGCGTTGCTCGCGAAAAATCCGGCGATGGCTGGGGTTCTCAACAGGTACAGTCAGGTGTTTCTGACGCAGATTGCGCAGACGGCGCTGGCGAATGGGCGCGCCATGCTTGAAGAGCGGCTGGCGCGCTGGCTGCTGATGGGACAGGATCGGATGCAGTCCGACGAATTGGCGCTGACGCACGAGTTTCTAGCCTTGATTCTGGCGGTGCGGCGACCGGGGGTGACGAACGCGATGACGGCATTGAAAAAGAAGGGGCACGTGGAGGCTCGGCGCGGGCGGATCGTCATTTTGAACCGCAATGGATTGATTAAGGTCGCAGGCAAGTTTTATGGCGTGCCTTAGGCGGAGTTAGAGCGGCTGTTGGGATAGCAACTCACGTTTGGGCGCAGTTGGATGCCCGCATTGCCTTTTTGAAGCATGTATTTTTATGGCAAACCGGGAAGATCATCCAGAATTGTGGACGGCCGCCGAGTTTTTGAATTCGGTCGAGCCGCAGCGGATGGAGCGTGCGAGCTATGCCGAGGATTGCGCTGATTTGGTGCGCAGGGCCGATGTCGTTGCGGTGATGGGTGGCCATGGGTGGAGCCCGGACGGCGAATATCCGATGGCAGTGTGGATCGAAACGTACCAGAATTTCTGAGCAGGCGACTTTGCGCGACTTGACTTGGAAACCCCCGTTTTCTCTGGCGATTTTGGCGCTGGCGGGTGCTGCATGGGGCCGAAGGTGTACTATTTGGCAATAATAGACGCTTTGCCGCTGCGTTACGTTGCCATCTGGTGAAACTCTCCGCTGCGGAATTCCAAACGCACAAAAAAGGGGAGAGCTGCCAGGAAACAGTTCAAGGGGACTTATATGAAAAGCTTGAAGTGGCTTGCGACCGCGAGCGTTGCGGCGATGGCGTTTTCGCTATCGGCTCCTGCAATGGCGGACGTGACGATGGACGACATTTTGAACGACGCCACGACGCCCGGCGACGTTGTTACGAATGGCATGGGTACGCAGGGTCAGCGTTACTCGACGCTCAAAACCATCAACACGGAAAACGTCGGCGCGCTCGTGCCCGCATGGACCATGTCGGTCGGCGGCGAAAAGATGCGTGGGCAGGAAAGCCAGCCGCTCGTTAAAGACGGCGTGATGTACGTTACCGGCTCTTACAGCCGCATGTGGGCGATCGACACCAAGACCGGTCACCGGATCTGGGAATATGCGCACCGCTTGCCCGAAGGCATCGTGCCGTGCTGCGACGTCGTCAACCGCGGCGCTGCACTGTTTGGCGATCAGGTGATCTTTGGCACGCTCGACGCCAAGATCGTTTCGCTCAACGCCAAGACCGGTAAGGTCACCTGGACCAAGGAAATTGACGACTTCAAAAGCGGTTATTCGTATACGGCCGCTCCGCTGATCGTGCCATCCAAGGCTTTCGGTCCCATCATCGTGACCGGTGTTTCGGGCGGTGAATTCGGCGTCGTTGGCCGTGTCGAAGCTCGCAAGGTTTCGGACGGCGAAATTGTCTGGTCGCGCCCGACCATCGAAGGTCACGTCGGCAAACTCGCCGGCAAAGATTCGACGATGACTGGCAAGAAGAATGAGTCCTGGCCCGGCGATCTTTGGCAGACCGGCGGCGGCGCAACTTGGCTCGGCGGCACGTATGACGCTGAAACCAACTTGCTGTTCTTTGGGACCGGCAACCCGGCACCGTGGAACTCGCACATGCGCCCCGGCGACAACAAGTGGACTTGCGCACGTATCGCGCTTGATCCCGAAACCGGCGAAATCAAGTGGGGCTATCAGACGACCCCGAACGACGGCTGGGACTTCGACGGCGTGAACGAAGTAGTTTCGTTCGACATGGGCGGCGTCAAGGCGGCCGCTACCGCCGACCGTAACGGTTTCCTTTACGTTCTCGACCGCACCAACGGCAAGTTCATCAGCGCAACGCCGTTCGTGAGCAAGATCTCGTGGGCCAAGGGAATCGGCAAGGACGGCCGTCCTGAGTTCGTGGCCGAAAACCGTCCGGGCGATCCGACGAAGGGAGCCGATGGCAAGAAGGGCACGTCCGTGTTCGCCGTGCCAAGCTTCCTTGGCGGCAAGAACTGGATGCCGATGGCCTACAGCCCCGACACCAAGCTGTTCTATATCCCGTCGAACGAATGGGGCATGGACATCTGGAACGAGCCGATCGCCTACAAAAAGGGCGGCGCATATCTGGGCGCTGGCTTCACCATCAAGCCGATTTTTGACACGCATATCGGTTCGTTGAAGGCCATGGACCCAGCTACCGGCAAGACGGCCTGGGAATACAAGAACAAGGCTCCGCTCTGGGGTGGCGTTTTGACGACGGCTGGCGGTCTGGTGATCTTTGGAACGCCTGAAGGCGAACTCAAAGCGCTCGACTCGAAGACGGGTAAGGAACTTTGGGCATTCAACACCGGTTCGGGCGTTGTCGGTTCGCCGATCACCTGGGAACAGGACGGCGAGCAGATGATCGCTGTCATGTCGGGCTGGGGCGGCGCGGTTCCGCTGTGGGGCGGCGAAGTTGCCAAGTCGGTTGCAGGCCTGCCGCAGGGCGGCATGCTCTGGACCTTCAAGATGCCCAAGAAGCTTGCTGCGAAGTAAGAGTTATACCGTCGCGCAGAAGTTCTGACTCTTTGGTTCGTCGGCTGCGCGACGGTATTCTCCTTTGTTTGCGCGTGGCCGCCCCACCAACCCCACGCGCGGATACCAGCGCGCATAAGTCAGTACTTATGCGCGTTGGTATTAAACACTGAATGCGAAACGGGGATCGGGGTAGGAGGGCAGAGGTCTTCCTACCCTGATCTTTGAGGCGATTGCCGCGTTGGGTTCGTTCAAGATTTTCACGGGCTTCGCAATTGCGTAATGATACGAAAGTTGTAGGCTATCCAATGCGGGAGCTCGGGGTTAGCATGGCAGAAAGCCTGCCGCCGCATTCGGCAACCGCTTGGGAGACGCGAACCGTGGCTGCAAGCTTTCTTGTTGTAGACGACCACCCTCTGTTTCTGGAGGCGCTTCAGCTTGCCATACATTCGGCCTATCCCAATGCGGTGATCGTTGAGGCGACGTCGATTGCAAGCGCGAAAGCGGCGATTGCCGAGCGGCGGAGTTTCGACCTCGTGCTGCTCGATCTGTGCATGCCAGGAACGCGCGGGTTTCAAGGGTTGCTGGAGTTGCGGACGCTGTATCCCAAGCTGCCGGTGGTGATTGTATCAGCGCTTGAGGATAGTCGCATCGTGCATGAGGCGATGACGTGCGGAGCAGCCGGGTTCATTGCCAAGTCGGCGCGCAAGGCGCAGTTGGCTGCGGCTATCAGCGAAGTGATGGCGGGGTCCATTGCGCTACCGCCAGGGTATCAGCCGCCGAGTACGGACACGACAGCGGCCGAGGCTGCCGAGATGGCGCGGCGGTTTGCGAGCTTGACGCCGCAGCAACAGCGCGTGCTGCAGATGTTGCGGCAGGGGATGCTCAATAAGCAGATCGCCCATGAGCTGGATGTCGGCGAGACGACGGTCAAAGCGCATGTGTCGGAGATCCTGCGCAAGCTGCACGTTGCGTCGCGGACGCAGGCGGTGATCGAGATGTCGAAGATCGATTTCGACACGGTGATGGCGGCCGGCGCGCAGGGGCAGGGTGGCCGGTAGGGGCATTTCGGCCTCACGCGCTGATAGCGCCCCGTTGATGCAACGCATCGCTCCGCGATGACGGGGCACGTGGGGCGGACTTAGCGGACTGGACGGGGGAGGCGTTGGTGCTTGCTTTGCAAGCAGTGGGACTAGTCCCACGCCCTACCGGAGGCGCAGCCTCCGGACCTCCAGTTTTTTGAGGACTTCGTTGTGTCTTGGGCTGGGGCGAAATGACAATCGAGAGGTGGCGGACGATGGGAAGCAGGCTTGGTGATAGCAGGGGCCGGGCGAGACGCTTGTGACGTTCGCCCGGATTGCTGGGCGTTAGCGGATGACCGATTTCCATTTTGCATCGTTTGCTTCAACCGTGCGGGCACGTTCCAGTCGGCCACTGCGATGGGCGCGGAGTTCGTAGAATTTTGCGTCCTTCTTGGCGAGTAGTTCGAAGTGCTCGTCGACGGCGCGGGGTTCGCCGACCAATTCATAGCCCTTGCCGACGGCTAAGCTTTTGGCTTCGCTCATTCCGAAAGGCGTCATCGCTTCGATGCGGCCATCGCGATGGATGTCGAGCTCGTAGGGTTTGCCATCTTTCGTTGCCTGGGCGCGGAAGTGCTTCAGTAAAAGCTTGGGGTCGCCGGTGAGCGCATAGCCTTTGGCTGTTGCCTGTTTTTTGGCGTCGTCAACGTCGAATGGTCGTTGCTCGATAATGCGTCCGTCACGATGGATGTCGAGTTCGAACTTGTTGCCGGCCTTGGTGGCCATGACTTTAAATGTTTTGCGGTCGGCGACCGGGTCGCTCGTTACAGTGTAGCCCTTGTCTGAGGCGAGCTTCTTGGCGGTCTCGCCCGTGAATGCGACTGGTGGTGTTGACGGTTTGCCGAGCAGCCAGGACGTCCACGATCCACGTTTGCGGCCAAGTTCGTAAGCGTGTCCGTCGGCCAAGGTCACGCGGCGAGCGTGAACTTCACGCGATTGAGCATTGCCTTCGATGTCAATCTTGTCACCAGTCTTAATGGTGAACTTGGTCAGGCCCTTGGGGCCGACATCGACGAGATACTTGCCGGTGGTGGAATCGACTACAAAGCGCGATCCGAATACGTCCGTCACGCTGCCGCTGATTTTTACCGGATCGGCGAAAGCTGGGATAGCAAGCATCGTTAGGCCCACCGCAGGTGCGATGCGAATGCGTTTCATCTGATTGTCCTTGTGGCCGCTGCACTGGAAACGCGAACTTGGCTTGCACTTGCGCTGGGTCAGCGAGTTTTTGAACTTAACGTGTGCAGAACGCCCGCTTGGACCGAAGGTTCCAAGGTCTTTATTCTTCGCCCTGCGGACGAGCGAGGAGGTGTTGCATGAGGGCGCGGAGCTCGGCGGGGCGGACGGGTTTGCGCAGGAGCTCGCAGCCTGCTTGGCGGACTTCCTCGGCGATGGCGTCGGAGTGGTTTGCGGTGATGACGATGGCGGGCTGGGCTTGGCCGTAAACGGCGCGCAGCCGGTTGATGGCGGTCATGCCGGTGTCGCCGAAGTCGAGGTGATAGTCGGCTAAGATAATATCGGGGCGGTAGCGCGGGTCGGAGATGAGAGTGCCGATTTCAGGCAGCCCGCTGACGAAGCGCATCTGGCAGGACCAGCGCTCGAGCAGGGTGCGCATGGCGTCCTGGACCGTCTGGTCATTGTCGATAACGAGGACGCGGGCGCTGTCGAAGCCATAGGCCTTGCCAATGTGAGCGGTGGTTTGCGGGGGCGCGATCTGGCGGTCGCTGCCGGCGTAGGGGGCGAGGACAGAGAACATCGAGCCGTGGTTCAGCTTGGAGCAAACCGCGAGCGGGTGGTTCAAGGTTTCGGCCATGCGCTGGGCGATGGAAAGGCCGAGGCCGAAGCCGCCGCGGCGGGAGGTTTCAGAGGCGGTGCCGCGCTGGAATTCTTCGAAGATCCAGCGTTGTTCGCTCGACGAAATACCGGGGCCTGTGTCCCAGACTTCGATGCGGGTGTGGTCGCCTCGCCGCCGGGCTGCGAGTTTGATGCCGCCGGTCTGGGTGTAGTGGACGGCGTTGGCGAGCAGATTCTGGAGGATGCGGCGGAGCATGACAGGGTCGGAGATGACGGCGGCGTCGGTCGGGCGGGCGGTAACAAATAAGTTCTTGGCAACGGCCAGTGGGCTCAGGCTGCTGACGAGACTGTCGAACAGGTCAGCGAGGGCAACCGGGCGGAGGTCGGGTTTGATGACACCCGCTTCCAGGCGGGAGATGTCGAGGATAGTGCGCAAGAGTTCTTCGACCGTGCTCAGGGCGTTGTCGATCTGGTGGGCGATGGTGCGCTCGGCGGCGGGGGTTTCGTCCTCGGTCAGGCCGGAGAGCGAGAGGCGGGCGGCGTGGAGCGGCTGTAACAGGTCGTGGCCGACGGCGGTGAAGAAGCGGGTCTTGAAGCGGTTGGCGCGCTCGGAACTATCGCGGGCGGCGACTAACTCGTCGTTGATGCGTTCGAGGCGGGTGAGGGCATTCTTCAATTCCTCGGTACGGACGCGGACTTGACCTTCGAGGCCGATAGCGGTTTGGAACAGGGAGTAGGCGTTGGCCTGCTGTTCCATGGAGCGTTCGACGCGCTGCATGAGGACGGCATTGATCTTGCGAAGTTTGACGAGCTGGCGCTTGGCCGTTTCGAGGTCTTGCACGTCGTCGTTAAAAAGGGGCGAGCCCAGATGTGTGTTCATCACGAGGCTGTCCCAGGCACGATTTGCCGACTGCCGAAGGCGATGCCGGTCAAGGTCTGGTTCAAGTGCATGGCGTTGTATTGTTCACCGTAGGTATGAAACCCGACCAAGTTGAATTTGCGATAGAGCGCGTCGACTTGATGGCGGATTTGGCGGTTTTCGGCGTCGAGGCGGCGCAGGATGCAATCGAAGCCGAGCACGAGATCAATGCCACCGAGGGAGGATTGGACTGCTTCCAGCGTCTGCTGGGCGGAGTTGACCATGTCCTGGGGGCGGGCAACCGTGAAGACGAGACCTTCGTCGATGGCGCAGAAAAACGTCAGGCTGCCGTCAGGGTTCATGTTGCGGATCGAGCGGCAATAGTAGTCGCCGCCAACTTTGACGACGAGGGGGTAGGAGGCGAAGCTGAACGGGCCGAGGTCGTTGGGCAGGAGGCCGATGGCGGATGCGTACTCGCGGGCGGCGGGCTCGGCATTCAGTTCGTAGACGATGCGGTTGGTCGTGTCGGCTGAGGTAACGACGAGCTTGGTGGTGGTGGGTTCAAAGTTCTGGGTTTTGAAGACGCGGAACGGATAGTCGGTTTCAATCAACATCAGGAGGGCTGCGTGCTTCCACGCCTTACCGTCGTGGATGAGTGAGGTCTCCTCAAATGCGAGGTTGTCGCCTGCCGAGCCGCCGACGAGTTGGATGTCGCCGATGGCCCAATGGACTGCGGCGATGAGGGTTTCCTCCGCGTTCGATAGTCCGTCGACCAGCATGATCGCGAAGGTGTTTGTGCCGGGGGCTTGCGTATTGCGCAGTTGTGACTTCAAGCGGCGGACGATGTCGCTGGCGCGCTCGACGCCGATAGAGCCCAGTTCGCCGATGATTTCGGAGTGGACGCGGAAGCCGTCGTGGGGAAAAGCGATCAGGAGGATGCCGCCGTCGATCATGCCAGTTGGGACGATTTCGCCCGACGTGGTGCAACCGGAAATGCCGGCGTCGGGAAAGGCTTGCGTGAGCGCTGCGGAGAGCTTGGCGGCATCGAAGTGGATTGCAAAGAAAACGAGCAGGTGCTGGTAATCGCCGGGGCCTAACGTGCGCTTCAATTCGGCGACGGCCATCTCGACGTCGCGGCGCTCGCTGGCGGCGATTTTGATGCCGGTCGTGGAGCGGGCTAGATTTTCACTTGCTGAATTCACGCTGATCGTCCCGCAAAGATCGAGGATCTTGTTACTTTGGGACGGTGGCATGGCTACTAGTTGTTTGCAATCACGTGACGATTGAGGGGGCGAGGCGGAGCGTCGCTATTGCTGCTGATTTCGGTGACGAACTTCTGGCGCATGGCGCGGGCGAAGTCGGTGTAGCCATTGGCCGGCAGGATGAAGGCGAGGTCGCCGCCCATGACATTGGTGCGATACCAGCCATCGAGGGTCAGTTGCTCGCGGGATTGGAGCGGGCGGAGGTTTTCGAAGTTGCCATCGGGGGCGCGATAGGCGCCGGCGCCGACGATCTGGCCGGGCTCTTCGATGATGGGCAGGCCGTTGATGGTGACGCCGCGCTTTACGAGAACATCACGGGCTTCGCGGGTGGTAGCGTCGGGACTGCAATTGTCGATGCCGTCGCCGGAGACGTCGACGATGGTCCGGGTGGCTTTCATGGGGATGGCCGAGAGGACGGTATCGTTCAGGCTGGTGAACATGCGGGCGAGGCAGGTGAACTCTCCGCTGTAGCGTTTGAGATGGCGGACGGTGCTGGCAAGGGCTGATGCATCCGATGCGCTGGAGATTGGCGTCCAGGGAACGGCCAATTGCGCGTGGTCGGCCCAGACGACCATGGCGAACAAGATTCGGCCTTTGGGGCCGCTGGTGATCGCTTCGATGACGGCTGGGTCAACGAGCGCCTGGGCGATGCCGTCCATTTGCAGGCGGTAGCGGTCTTCGTCGACGGATTCGGACACGTCGACGGATACGATCAGGGCAACGTCGGCGGAGGGGGGCTGGTCGAGGGCGTTGAGCGGGGCGGACAAAAAGCCAAGCACGGCGGCGAGGGCTATGAGGGGCATGAAACGTGCTTTGAAAGGCGGCATGGGTGGGTATCCGATCAGCCGTCAGTCGCTTGCGGGATGAGTTCACTCAGGTTGGCGATGATGCGGCCGGCGGGCATGTCGGGATATTCGTCGGGGGCGTTGAGGCGGTTGATCCAGACGGTTTGGAAGCCAAAAACGTGGGCGCCGGCGATGTCCCAGCGGTTGGACGACTGGAACGAGATCGCCGAGGGGGCGACGTTGAAGAAGTCGGACGCCATTTTGTAGACCGGCATGGCGGGCTTGAAGATGCCGACTTGGGCGACTGACAGAACGGCGTCGAACACGCCATCGAAGCCTGCCGAATGGACGGCGGCGTCGATCATTTCAGGATCGCCGTTCGACAGGATCGCGAGGCGTGCACCGGAGCCTTTCAGGTCGTCGAGCACGCCGGGGACTTCGGGGTATGCTTTGAGCGAGCGATAGGCCGAGAGCAGCTCCTCGCGCAGGCCTTTCTGGATGCCGCCTATGGCTGCGATCGCAAAGTCGAGGCTTTGTTCGGTGAGAGCTGAAAACGTGGTGTGGCGTTCGACCCGGGCGTGGATCCAGGTGTATTCAAGCTGTTTGGCGCGCCAGATCGCCGAAAGAAGATCGGCTTTGGGGCCGACTTCGTCGCGGTAGCGGCCGACGGCTGAATGGACGTCGAACAGTGTGCCGTAGGCGTCGAACACGTAGACGGGGGCGGTGGTCATGAGGGGCTGCCTGCCAGGGGTTGAGAGGTAAAGATCCCGGATCTGCGCACGGCGAAGGGCCGTGCTGGTCCGGGAAAACAGTATCGGTGGACTTACACCGTGCCGGTGCGGATGGCTTGGATGATGGCGGAGAAGTCTTTGTTGGCGTTATTGCCGTCGACGAAGGTTTCGTAGAGGTGGGCGGCTTTGGGGCCGAGGGTGAGATCGGCACCGGCGACTTCGGCGGCTTCGACGGCGAGTTTCAAGTCTTTGAGCATCAGGGCTGCGGCAAAGCCCGGCTTGTAATCGTTGTTGGCGGGGCTTGCAGGGACCGGGCCGGGGACGGGGCAATAACTCGTCAGCGACCAGCATTGGCCTGACGAGGTGGACGCGACATCGAATAGGGCTTGATGCGACAGGCCAAGTTTTTCGCCGAGCACGAAGGCTTCGGAGACGGCGATCATGGAGATGCCAAGGATCATGTTGTTGCAGATCTTGGCGGCTTGACCAGCGCCGGATGAGCCGCAGTGAACGATCTTTTTGGAGACGGATTTCAAGATAGGCTCGGCTGCGGCGAAGGCTTGCGGCGAGCCGCCAGCCATCAGGGTCAAGGTTGCCGCTTGGGCGCCGCCGACGCCGCCGGAGACGGGGCAATCGAGCGAGAGGCGGCCTGCTTTTTCGGCGAGGTCGTGGGCATCGCGGGCGGAGGCGACGTCGATGGTCGAGCAGTCGATGAAGACCGCGTTTTCAGCGGCGGCGGTGAGAACGCCGCTGTCGTAGACGGACAGGGTTGCCTTGCCCGAGGGCAGCATGGTGATGACGGCGGTGGCGTCTTTGGCGGCGGCGACGGCATCGGTTGTGATTGTTATGCCTTGGGCGCGGGCGGCATCGCAGTTGGCTGGGACGAGGTCGAAGCCGGTGACAGTGTGGCCGGCTTTGACGAGGTTCGCCGCCATCGGCAAACCCATGTTGCCTAAACCGATGAAGCCGACGTGTGCCATGGGGTCCTCGCGCAGGGGAGTGGTTCGATGGCACACCATGGCGAAGGGGCGGGGAAGACTCAAGGGGAGATAGCGGCGTTTTGGTGCGGAACGGGTTTGCGGATTTTCAGATTGGGGAGGAGTGAAGACCCCTCACCCCGGCCCTCTCCCCAGAGGGAGAGGGGAAGTGGAGGCGGGCCACTCAGTGGAGATTGGCGCAACTGTTGCCAACTACAGGGGGGAGAGGAAAGTCTGAATCGTTTGGTGGTGGGGCTCAATTTAAGCCCTCATCCGCCCCTGTCATCGCGAAGCGATGCTTCGCATCGACCGGGGCACCTTCTCCCGTTGCCGGGCGAAGGAAGGGGTGGGCAATAAAAAAACCCTCTCCCATAGAAAACGGGGAGAGGGGTTAAAGGGGCCTTCGGCGCTCATGTGCTGGATCCCGGCTCGGCGTTCGGCCAAGTGGCCTCACTTGGCCGGGATGACACGACTGGCCGGGATGATGGGGTGGACGGGATGATGTTGTGGCTCACTCGGCGGCCATTTTGACGGGGTGTTTCATGGCGGTGGCGAGGTAGGACATCGCGGCGGCGGCACCGCCCTTGGTGTGGGGGATGCCGGCGATTTCCAGGCTCATTTCGACGCCCGAGAGCGCGCCCATGATGGTCAGTTCGTTGGTGTCGCCGAGGTGGCCGATGCGGAAGGCTTTGCCGGCGAGCTTGTTCAAGCCGGTTCCGAGCGACATGTCGAAGGTGTCGAGAACGAGCTTGCGGAAGGCGTCGGCGTTGTGGCCTTCGGGCATGGCGACGGTCGTCACGGCTGCCGAGTAGTAGTGCGGATCGCGGCACCAGATTTCCAGGCCCCATGCTTTGACGGCGCGGCGGGTGGCTTCTGCCAAGCGCTCATGACGGGCGAAGACGTTGTCGAGGCCTTCTTCGTTCAGCATGTCGATGGCGGCGTCCAGGCCGTAGAGCAGGCCGGTCGCGGGGGTATAGGGGAAGAAGCCCTGCGCGTTGTTTACGATCATGTCGTCCCACTGCCAGTAGGCGCGGGGCAACTTGGCGGTCTTGCTGGCGGCAAGGGCCTTTTCGCTGACGGCGGTGAACGACAGGCCGGGCGGCAGCATCATGCCCTTTTGCGAGCCGGAAACAGTGACGTCGATGCCCCATTCGTCGTGGCGCAGGTCCATGACGCCGAGCGAGGAGATGGTGTCGACCATCAGCAGCGCGGGGTGGTTGGCGGCGTTCATGGCGGCGCGGACTTCGTCGATGTGGCTACGGCAGCCGGTCGAGGTTTCGTTGTGGACGACGCAGACGGCCTTGATCTTGTGGGCTTTGTCGGCGTCGAGCTTGGCGGCAATCAAGTGCGCTTCGGCGCCCGTATGCCAATTGGTCGGGATGACGTCGGGGATGAGGCCCAAGCGCTCGGCCATGACTTTCCAGAGGAGGGCGAACTGGCCGGTTTCGCACATTAAGACGTGGTCGCCGGGCGAGAGGGTGTTGGTGAAGGCTGCTTCCCAGGCACCGGTGCCGGACGAGGGGTAAATGATGACATGGCTCTTGGTCTTGAAGAGCGACTTGACGTTGGTCAGGACGCGATGGCCGAGCTTTTGGAACGACGGGCCGCGGTGGTCCAGGATCTGGCGCGCCATAGCCTGCTGAATGCGCTCGGGAATGGGGGTCGGGCCAGGGATCTGGAGGAAATGGCGTCCGGGGCGGCGAGCGGAGTACGGCATGTGTTTTCCCAACTTCGTGCTGGCTAGAGGCAATGGTACGGCAACAGCGCACGCCCGATATTGCGGCGCTTGTTCGCCTGGCTGACCTATTATTGTGCAGGGGCGTTGAGCTATGATTTGAAAGTCGCAGAGCGTCAAGCGGCAGGTGGTCACGCTGCGAACGACTGCGGTGTGTTGCGGCTGCTCCGTGTTCGAACCAAGTCTCTGACATTCCTGCCTAATTTTGCCACCTCAGGGTCACAACTTGGCCCCGTGGCTTCCGCTAGACGTTGGCCCG
>JANOVN010000007.1:0-4269 GCA_031417455.1 Hyphomicrobiaceae bacterium
TATGAATAAAGCGTCCCCGCCTTCGTGTGCATCGTCGCGATCTGCAACTGAGCCTTCATTCCCGACTGCGTGACGACCGTAATCCCCTCCGTCAAATCGAGCTGATCAGCCTTGGTGTCATAAAGCCCACGGCCCGCCGTAAAATCCGTCCGCGACTTGCGCGCATCCAGCATCTCCCCAACAATTCCATTGAGCTGAACCTGCGTTGGATTTTTAAAATCGGGCAAGGCCGTCTTGGCGGTCACCACATAACTGCCGCCGTCCTTCGTAAACCCCTCATAGCGAGGGTTGTCCATCGCGAAATCCTTCGCCAGCGTAGGCGAAATGCTCGGCGGCGTCGCAGGCTTGCCATAGCCCGCCGTATCCAGCATCGTCGTCACATAAAGCGCGGCCAACCCAACCGCCGACAGCGGACACCCCCAGCGCAGTACCCGAACGACAATGCTGTGCGTCCGCGCCCGCTTGAATTCCGCCGTCCGATCGCCAGCCAGCACGATACCGTGCCCCGCCGCACGATCATCGCGCGCGCGGGCTTGATCGTCAGCGGTCAAAACTGCGGGGTTGGCCATGGATTCAGTCGATTGAGCCAGATGCGCTGAGGGGATACAAATCTCGCTCCCCTCTTCGCTGCCAACTTGGTCGATTGTACGGCTAAACTCAAGCTGGCAAGATCCTTGCTAGCCACGTGCGGCTTTCACATCACCCCTGACATCAGAGCCGGTCTCCCCGGTCTTCGATTGACCTGGTGCTCCACTAAAAAACGAGCTGATCCGCACGCCAAATCGCTCCGCCAGCACAAACATTTCCGATGCACGAAGCCGCGCTTGCCCGCGCTCAAGGCTGACCACGAAGTCCTCGCTCGCGTCCAGCCAACGGGCCACCTGCGCCACGCTAACATGCTTTACAGCTCTGATTTTCCTTAGGTTTTTGCCGATCGTCTCGTCAATCTGATTGGTGATAAAATCCATTTGTTTACGATGCTCCATAGCCTTGCCCCGGCTTGGTTCATGACAGAACCATTTGGAAACCTGATGGCCCGTTGTTGCGCAGCAACGAAAACTGCTTTTCCCCGCAAGATCAGCCGACGCAAGCCGCCAACCAATAACGGTCCGGCCCGAGCTATATTCCATTTCAGATTGAACAAATCCCACAGAACAACCGCTCAGTGCGAGAAAATATCGTCCTCGGGAAAGCCGGCCAGATCGAGCGCTGCCCGCGTCGGCAAGAACCCGAACGCCGCCTCGGCAAACGCCCGCCGCCCCTCGCGATCCAGCATCATATCGAGCTTGGCCTTCATCGCGTGCAGGTGCAGCACGTCGGATGCCGCGTAAAACCGCTGCTGATCGGTGAGGTTTTCAGCACCCCAATCCGAACTCTGCTGCTGTTTGGAAAGCTCGACCCCCAGCAGCTCATGGCAGAGATCCTTCAGCCCATGCCGGTCGGTATACGTCCGTACCAGCTTGGACGCGATCTTGGTGCAATAGATCGGCGAGGTCGTCACGCCCAGATACTTCTGCAAAACCGCCACATCGAACCGCGCAAAGTGGAATATCTTTAACACCTTAGAGTCGACAAGCAGCGCCTTCAAACGCGGCGCCGAATAGTCCTTCCCGTCAAACTGCACCAGATGAGCGTTCCCATCCCCCCCCGACAACTGAACGAGGCATAGCCGGTCGCGATGCGGATTAAGCCCCAGCGTCTCGCTATCAATCGCCACGCTGCCGGTAAACGTCACGTTCGCTGGCAAATCGCCCTTGTGCAGTTTGATGAGTGGGGAGACCATAAAAAATCCAACCTGTTTGAAGCGCCAACCTGACCAATGCGGATATGCAGTAACCAGCGTTCGCGACCTGATGCAAACACTCATGGCTGGCGGCAGCTTCGATTTCGAGACTTGGTCTGACCCAGTAACACCTATCTCACAGCTTTTGCCCGAGAGGTGAAAGCGACGCCAAGCCGGTTACCCAGCCGATGCCTTACTTCGCATGTAAATACGATGCCGGTCTGTCCTATCGACAATGCAAAAGACGGTGGCAACAGCACATCCTGCCCCAGTTCGATCAGCGCTCCGCCTTCTGACTGGTCCACCACGTTGCAACGGATGCCAGGCTTGCCGCCACGCACAATAAAGGCCGCCGTATTCGTTGCGGTTCTCGGGTGCTTGCGGCGGTCGATTTGGTTGCTCATTGCGCCTTCTAATCCCTAGAATGTGGCGTCCAACATAGCGGCCAAATCTTTACCATTCCCTTCCAGGCAAGTTGCAGGTGGGTTTTCACGCGTGCGGCACAAATCCACGCTTGGACTGGAAATGTCGCGGCGGCGCCAACAATCTTCCAGATTGGCGGCCCCCGCACCCGCAGGCCCGCTCACTTTCCAAAGACGGCAATGTTATCCAAGCAAATCCACCACCGTCCCGAACAGCGGGACATGGCCACCAATTGCCGCGGCGCGAGCGCCTGTATCTCTTGATTAAATGGTGCCCAGGAAAGGCGACAAGTCACCATTTTTCAATGGGTTAGTCATGTCAAGTGATGTAAAGCCATGCAAGACGCAACTCTCTGATAAACCGAGAAAGAACGCCTAAAACTGTAAAACAACATGTAGTAATGTATTTTGCCAGCAAATCTGATTTGATGGACGGATTGATGAACGAGATTCGAGGAAGTTTTGAACATGACGGACGATGCGCGCGCGATCCAACCTAGGTCTGTGAAGCCAAAAGGAACGCATCGCGCAAGTAAGATGACGGACATCGACGTTCGCAATCAGAATAAACCGGGCGCCTACGCAGATGGGCAAGGACTATACTTGCGGGTTGATCTGACCGGCGGAAAGCGTTGGTTCTTTCGTATCATGAAGGACGGCGTCCGCCACGATCTCGGACTTGGCGGTTATCCACTTGTGAGCCTGTCTAAAGCGCGCGTGAAGGCTCGCGAACTTAGGACCATCGCCAAGGACGGCGGTGACTACATGCGCGAACATCGAAAAGGATTGAATGTTATCACGTTCGAGAAGATGGCCCGCGAATATCACGCAAAGAACGCATCAAGCTGGAAGAACGCCAAGGCGACCGCATCATGGCTAACCTCAATGGAAACATATGCCTTCCCGGTCATCGGACGTAAGGCGATTGGCGAGATCATCCAGGCCGACTGCCTCCGCGCGCTGTCACCGATTTGGACCGAAAAGAAAGAAGCGGCGCGTAAACTGTCACAACGTTTGGGGCTTGTCTTCGACTACGCAAAGGCCCATGGCCATCGCAGCGGCGACAACCCGATGACTGGCTTTCGACACGGCCTAGAGAAACAAAACGTTGTTGCTGCGCATCATCCTGCGCTTCCGTTCGTTCAAATGGCCGGTTTTATCGCATCTTTGCGGACTCGGTCCAAGGCCAGCGTAGCGGGCCGACTTGCTGTAGAGTGGCTGATATTGACCGCGACCCGGGTTGGAGAAGTGCGGTTCGCAGCCTGGACCGAAATTGACCTAGCAAAAAGCACATGGACGATTCCAGCAGCACGCATGAAGGCAGACCGCGAGCACGTCGTTCCACTGTCCGACCGGTGCATGACCATCCTTGAAGAAGCCAAGGTGCTCGCAGACGATACCGGGTTCATTTTCCCAGGTGGCAAAGGCAAGCCGCTTTCAGAAAACGCCCACAACAACCTGATCCAAACGCTAGGCTTTAAAGACGAGAACAGCGAGCAAGTGACGGCGCATGGAATGCGCTCATCGTTTCGAGATTGGGCTGGCGACAATACCGATGCCGATCGCGAAACGATCGAACATTGCCTAGCCCACCAACTAAAGAACCGCGTGGAAGCCGCTTATCGGCGTTCCACGGCGGTCGCCAAACGGGCCGCTGTCATGCAAGCGTGGGCAGACTTCGCCACAGGCAAAACTTCGGCAACGGATATTTTGCTGTACGCAGACCGTTCCGCCGACTGAGTTCGCACTGGCTGGCGAGGTTAGTTAATTACGTGCCCAGCCATCCGTTACCGTACTGCATACTTTCCCTTTTTATTTTCACTTTGAGACGTAGTCGGCTGTATTCGTGACTTTTTCGATCTCGACAGGTGCGCCGTATTGGCAGCAACTGTCTTGTATGATGCAATGTTTCTGATCGACATCGGTTCGGTAGTTTTCCTAGTGGCTCTATTCTGACTTGATGTAGCGCTGACTGTGGCGGTGATTCGCAACGGCAGGGGCAGCCATGAAAGCGCACGATTTCCAGACACTTGTCGAGCAGTTGGGCGATCTGACCCAGGTGCA
>JANOVN010000008.1:0-2551 GCA_031417455.1 Hyphomicrobiaceae bacterium
TCGGCGCTCGGACCGTTATTCGTGGCCCGTGCCCTCAGTGCAGTCTCGGCATTCGATACGTTCCCTGCGGACAACGACCCGTACGGCGAGCATGACTTTGGTTCGCTCGAACTCGATGGCGAAAAGCTGTTTTGGAAGATCGACTACTATTCCAAGGCGGACCCTAAGTACGGTTCGGAAGATCCGAGCGACCCGCTCAAAACAAGCCGCGTCCTCACCATCATGCTGGCCGAGGAGTACTGACCCTTGACCCCGTGCAATATCTTGCGCGGGGTCGTCTCATCCCCCTCCGCATCCATAGCCTAGCATAGACCCACAATCTTCATTGCCGCTATTTGGAAGGTTCTGGCGCCGACGCCGTATCGGCCAATGCTCGCAACAGACGAATAAGATCCCGTCGATTGCTCACTGAGAGTCCCGACAGAAGCTTCTCCTCGGTCCGCACGGCGGTAGCGCCCGCGTCCGCGAGAATACGCTGGCCGTCGGCCGTCAGCTTCACCGCATAGGCGCGCGCATCGTCTTTGGTGCGTCTGCGTACAACCAGCCCTTTATTCAGCAATCGACGCACAACATCTGCCAGAGTGGAGCGGTCAACTCCGGTCCGTGAGACAATGCCGGTTTGGCTCAGACCTTCGTTTTCCGCAATGGCGGCGAGAACGACGAGTTGCCGTGACGTGAGGCCGTCGTTCGATTGCTCTTTGGCAAAAAGATCGTTGGCGGATTGGGCGGCGCGATGCAGCAGATGCAGGAGCGACGCTTCGAGTACGTACGTCATGTGCTCATTCCTTGGCCGTCACCAGTATACCGCGCGAAGCGACGCAAGGCAGCGTTCCAAACCACAACGCAAAACCTTTTGCGCGTCGAGACGCTGCCCTGCCCGACGGCCAGTCTATCAGCGAAAGGTTAAGAGTTGGCTTAACCCGGATCATGCACCAGAGTCGTCAGCTTGTTGCTTGAGCTGACGGGCGCGGGTTGGCGTTCGGCCTGGCGGGTCGCTGTTTGATCACTCTGGGTGCAACGCGTTAGGGTTGGGTGCCACGTTCGGGCGGATGATGGCGGGGCTGCTCGAGCCCCGTGGACTATCCCGACGGGGACAGGCCGAGTGCGAGCGCGCGGAACAGAGTTTTCTCGACGCAACTCGATGGCAGGTGCACGCGGATGCGTTGGCCGTATTCGACAACACGGGCAGCGATCTTCAACAGGCGCAGACGAATCGTATTGAACTCGGCCTTCGCGAGCGCGTGGCCTTGCGGGGTCGCCGCGCGCACCGTGTCCATCAGCCAGTAGGCCGCCGTGTGCAGCGTGAGACGGACCTGATTGGCGGTTTCCGACTGGCACGAGGTGCGGTCGGACGCGAGTTGCGCTTTGTGCAGCTTGATCAGGTTTTCGGCTTGGCCCCGTTGGCAGTAGACGCCTTCATACAGCAGTTCCGCGCCGCCCTTGAGCGAGGTCACGACGTAGCGCACATCGATCTCCTGGCGCATCGCTTTGGGGTCCGTCGGCGTGGGGTCGGGATGCATCGAGGCTTCGATGCGGGCGATCACGCGGCGGGGCTTGGACCAGCTGCCGGCGCGGTACTCAAGGACCTTGTAACAGCGCGACTTCGGCACATCCGACAGCGCATGCCAGAAGCGCAGATAGTCAGCGGCCTCAGCGACTTGACCCGCGAGCACGGAGTTGCCGGGGAAGCCGAAGATATAGCCCACGCCGTTGTCGTCGCACCAGTCCATGGCCTCGGCCAGGCCATAGTGGCTATCGCCGCGCCAGACGATATTGGCCTTCGTCCAGGTCGTACGGATGCGGTTCATCAGGTGCTTGATCACGGTCCGCACTTCGGTCCCGTTCGGCGTTTTCGCAGGCCGCAGGATCGCCGCAACCGGCAGCCCGGTGCCCGCGTGATAGACGTGCATCGGCGCAAAGCCGCGCTCGTCGTGATGGGCGTTCCAGAAGCTGAGTTGCTGGCCGCCGTGAACGGCATCGAACGTGTCGTCGATGTCGAAGATATCACGGTGCGCGGGCGTCACGCGGGCCGTGAACTGATCGACGAGCGCACCCGCAAGTCGGCCCGCGCCCCACCGGCTCGGGGCATTCTCGAACCGGCTGATGGTGGACTGCGAGGCCAGAGGTGCGCCCGTTTCGGGGCAGCGCTCGACCGCCATTTTCAGCGCCGGATCATGGCGCAGAGCGTCGTGGTCGTTGCCGTCTTCATAGCCGCAACAGATCGCCATCACGCGCGCAGAAATGATCTCCGTCTGGCTGTGCAACGTGCGGGTCGGATCGCGCCGGTCGGGCAGGACGGCGGCGAGCCGCGCACACACGCCGATCCGCTTTTCTGCCGCCCGCAACAGCAGCAGCCCCGCGTCCGACGACTGGTTGCCGCCGTCGAAATCAACTGTGAGCTTTCGGCGCGCGACCGCTGGCAGGTCGAAGGGAAGCAGGTTAGCGTCGGTCATGGCTGTGGCATCCGGTGAAGGTACGCCGTACATCGTCTAGACACCGATTTAATACGCGATACCAACATCTTGCGCCACAGCCAACCCTACTTTCCTCA
>JANOVN010000009.1:0-5521 GCA_031417455.1 Hyphomicrobiaceae bacterium
GGCTTGCCGGCAAACGCGCGGGAGAGAGCGCCGACAAGGGGGCCGAGGAAGGCGTACTTGAGCACGTTGACATCTGGGTAGAGGATCTTGGCCAGCAGCGGGAAGGCCGCCGAGAAGCCGATGAACGAGCCGAACGTGCCGGTATACAACCAGCACATGATCCAGTTGTGGCGGCGCTTGAAGATCACGGCCTGATCGGCGAACGACGCCTTCATGGTGGCGATGTCATTCATGCCAAACCAGGCGGCAAAGGCGCTGGCGATGATGAAGGGAACGAACACGTAGCCCGCGTTCTGCAGCCAGAGCGTCGTGGTGACGCCGGCCTGAGTGGCCGTTTGCGGGTTGCCCCCCAGCCAGCCGAAGACGCCGCTGGTGATGGCGATGGGGACCACGAACTGGACGACGCTGACGCCGAGGTTGCCAAGTCCAGCGTTGATGGCGAGCGCGTTGCCCTTCTCAGCCTTGGGGAAGAAGAACGAGATGTTGGCCATCGACGAGGCGAAGTTGCCGCCGCCAAAGCCGCACAGAAGGGCAAGCAGCAGGAAGATGTAGTATGGCGTCTGCGGGTTTTGGACCGCGTAACCCATGCCGAGCGCTGGGATCAGCAACGACCAGGTCACAAGCGTCGTCCAAAGGCGACCGCCGAAGATGGCCGGCATGAAGCTGTAGAAGATGCGCAACGTGGCACCCGATAAGCCGGGCAGCGCGGCGAGCCAGAACAGCTCGTCGTTGGAGAACTTGAACCCGACCGAAGGGAGCTTGGCGACGACGACCGACCAGACCATCCAGACCGAGAAGGACAAGAGGAGGCAGGGAACCGAGATCCAGAGGTTGCGCCGGGCAATCGAGCGGCCTTGCGTGTCCCAGAACGTCTTGTCTTCAGGACGCCAGTCCTGGATCGCGCCGGTTGCGGCAAGTGCGCCCTGTTTGGCAGGGGTATGAATGGATTGCATTTCCGGCAACTCGGGGAGGTTTTTGGAAGGAACGCCGGACTTGGCAGCCTCCTGCTCCATGTGGCGGATGGCAAAGTGCATCCAGCCGAGCGAAATCGTGACAATGACAAACAAGAGCCAGAAGCAGCTCTGCGCGATGCCGGTCAGATCGTTCAGGGCACCAAACGCGATGGGAAGGACGAAGCCGCCGAGGCCGCCCACGAGACCGACGATGCCGCCGACCGCGCCGACGCGGTCGGGGTAATAAACGGGGATGTGTTTGTAGACGGCTGCCTTCCCCAGGCTCATGAAGAAGCCGAGGATAAAGGTGGTGATGATGAAGCCGGTCACGCTCATGCGGGTCGAGAAATTGATCGGCCCACGAATGCCGTCGACGACGTATCTTGTCGGCGGATACGACAGGATGAAGGTGCAGATCACCGAAACGCCGAAGGTCCAGTACATGATGCGGCGCGCGCCGAACTTGTCAGACAGGTGACCGCCATAGGCGCGGAAGATCGAAGCCGGAACCGAGTATGCCGCGCCGACCATGCCAGCGGTCGCAATGTCGAGGCCATAGACGCCGATCAGATAGCGCGGCAGCCAAAGTGCGAGGGCGACGAATGCGCCGAAGACAAAGAAGTAATAGAGCGAGAAACGCCAGACCTGCAGGTCGTGCAGTGGTTCCATCATGGCCGAGAGAGGTTCGGGCTTCTGACCAGTGGCGCGGCGGTGGGCGAGATCGGGATCGTCTTTCGTGAACAGGAAGAAGATCACGGCAGTGATTGCGAGTGCTGCTGCCCACACGAGCGCAACCGTTTTCCAGCCGTAGGACACCATGATGACGGGAGCAGCAAACTTGGTGACGGCAGCGCCGACGTTGCCCGCGCCGAAGATGCCGAGCGCGGTGCCTTGTTTTTCCTTGGGGAACCATTTCGAAACGTAGGCGATGCCGACGGAGAACGATCCACCCGCGATGCCGACGCCGAGCGCTGCGATGAGAAAGGTCGTGTAGTCGTAGGCAAACGTCAGCAGCGCGGTCATGACGGCCGCTGTCAGCATCGTAATGGTCAGGATCATTCGTCCACCGAATTGATCCGCCCAGATGCCGAGGATCAGGCGGATCAGGGAGCCGGTCAGGATGGGCGTCCCCACCAGAAGTCCGAATTGCGTTTCGGTCAGGCCGAGGTCTTTTTTGATCTGGATCCCGATGATCGCAAAGATCGTCCAGACGGCGAAGCAAATCGTAAAAGCAAAGGTCGAAAGCCACAGCGCTCGCGACTGATCGGATGGATTGAATGTTGTTGCCGGCATGCCCGCATCCCTAGTTCTGACGCGTCACGTTGCGACGCTGTGGGGAGATGATCTGAGCGGGTGCAAAGTGCCTTTGATCGCGGTCAAGCACCTTTGCGTGAGGAAAAGATTCAAGAGGCGCAAACACGAAGATCAATGACGGCGATGGTGCGGCGCTGTCCTGTGAGCCGCATTACGCCTAACGCAGCTTGACCAAAGTCAAATTTCGCGTTGACTTGTGCCGAGTGTGTGGTTGAAACTGCATCCCATGAGAACCGAGGACCTGGAAGAAGTACGGCAACTCCCCCTATTTAGTGGGATGGATCCGACAAGGGTCGATGAGCTGCTGCGCGGTGCGTTCCTTCAGCGGTTTCCAGCCCATGTGGAATTGGCCCGGGAATGTGAACCGGCCGACTTTCTGCATGTCATCGTTGATGGTCAGGTCGAATTGTATGCCGCCCATCACGGGCGCGAGACGACCGTGAGCGTTATTGGACCGGGGCAGAGCTTCATTGTTGCAGCCGTTCTACTCGACCGGGTTTATCTCAAGTCGGCGCGTGCGATGGTCCCATCACGCGTCTTGCTGGTGCCGGCCGATGCGGTGAGGCAGGGGTTTGCCGAGGATGCAGCACTTGCACGCAGCCTCGCGCACGAACTCGCGTTCGCGTATCGCAATCTGGTCAAGGAACTGAAGAACCAAAAACTGCGGTCAAACCTCGAACGGCTGGCGAATTGGCTTCTAGTGCGCGATTGCGAGACCGGCGCGACGGGACGCTTTGAGCTGCCATTCGATAAGAAAACGCTGGCGGCTCGTCTGGGCATGGCGCCGGAGGTGTTGTCGCGTTCGTTCGCCGCCTTGGCACCCTACCGCGTCGCCGTCAACGGCGCTGAAATCTTGTTGGACGACATTCCAGCACTGCGCAAGTTGGCAAACCCGTGTGCGACCATCGACGATGCCTCGGTATGAGACGTAATGGTTTAAATTCACCAACCAGCATAGGTGGCTTTTAATTGCTGCAATTGCGCGGTTGAATACTGTGCTTGAAATCGCAAGAACTTGTCGAAAACCTGTCGTTGGGCTGGTCGGCGGGGTGTGCCGCGCCTAAAAGCGCATTGGCGGGGCCTCGCGCAGGCGGTTTCTTGCAGGTGGGTTCTTGGCACGCTGGTCTGAAAGGGAACATTCGAGTGAAGGTATTGCAGGCGGGCAACCAGCCCCACGTTGGGCGGCGGCCAGACCTTGACCGTTTGCGCGTGGCGGCGTGCCTGCTGTTGTTTCCGTTTCACACCATTGAAGTGTTCGACGTGCAGCCGGCCTATCACATCAAAAGCGCCATTTCGTATGCGAGCCTGGACGACGTGTCGCGCATGATCAATGCGTGGCACATGCCGCTGTTTTTCCTGCTGGCTGGAATGGCGGCGATGTATTCGATTGAGCGCCAGCCATCCTGGCTGGCATTCGTTGCCGGGCGGGTCCGCCGCCTGTTGCCGGTGCTGATCCTTGGGCTCCTCACAATCGCGCCGGCGATCAAGTATCTGGAACTGCGCGGCGGGCGAGACATGAGCCATTCAGGCGTCGAACTCGTGCCCGGTTGGACCGCTCCATCTCTATCGGCATTCTATCTATCGTTTTTGAGCGGGCTGGAGGTCTTCTCCTGGAGCCATCTATGGTTCCTGGTTTATCTGATCATCCTGACGACCCTGCTTGCGCCGATTTTCTTGGGCCTCCGCCAGGTGCACCGTGAAGCCTGCGACGGCATCGCGCCTCAGTTGATATGGTGGCCGTTGCCTCTGCTGTTGGGTGTTGAAATTGTCTTGAGGCCCGTTTGGGGTGATCTGCACAACCTGTCGGAAGACTGGGCCAATCTAGCGATCTATTCGATCATGATGATCACAGGTGCCGCGCTGATCCGCTGGCGCGCACTGGAAGCGCAAATGGTCCGTCAATGGCCAGCGTTTGCAGCGGTGGCCGTTAGCGGCATTGTCCTCATGCTCGGGGCATGGGACGGTGTTTATGCGGGTATTGGGCGCGCGATGACGGATTGGGGTGTGATCGGTGTGTTGATTGGCGCGCAACCCTTTCGCCGGTTTGGGCCCTTGCCGGGGGAAGCCTATCTCGTCCGGTCTCAGTTTTCCGTCTATGTGCTGCATCACTTGCCGTTGGTGGCGCTTGCCTTTCTGTTGTGCGATGTGTCCTGGCCAATCGGCGTCAGGTTTGCCGTGATCATGTTCGGGGCGGTTGGCATCACGTTCGCATTCTATCATTTGGTGGTCGCGCCGTTCTTGACGCCAAGGCCTCTGAACTTGCCAGATTCCTCGGTGATCGCATGAGCGTGGTTTACTTGTGCTACGTGGCAGGCGTTCATCGCTTCATCCTTCAAGTCTAGTTGATCCTCCAAGTCTGGTTCTTGCCCTATGACCTTCCAAATCGCCGTTGTGATCCCTGCCCTCAATGAGGCCGGCAACATCGGCCGCTTGATCACCGAGACCTACGAGTCGGTCGCGGCGGACGTGCTGGCCGAGGTGATTGTCGTTGATGACGCCAGTACGGATGCCACGGCCACCGAGATCAAGGATCTGATCGCTTCGAAGCGCTATCCTGGCCTGAAATACCTGCGCCACGCGACACGATCAGGTCAAAGCACCGCGGTGCGCACCGGTATTCTGGCGGCGAGCGCGCCGGTTATCGCCACCCTCGATGGCGATGGTCAAAACGATCCCCACGACATTCCAAATCTGCTCGCCAAGCTCGGCCCATCGCACGGCGTCGGCCCCGCGCTCATCGGCGGCGTGCGCACCAACCGGCAGGCCGATGGTTCGAAACGATGGGCGAGCAAGGCTGCCAATAAGATCCGTGACTGGGCGCTCTCCGACGGCTGCCCCGATACCGGTTGCGGCATCAAAGTGTACTGGCGCGCCGCCTTCCTCCAGTTGCCCTATTTCGCCCACATGCACCGCTATCTGCCAGCCCTGTTCCAATCCTACGGCTACGAAGTTGCTTACGTGCCGGTGAACGACCGCGCCCGGCAGGCAGGCGTTTCGAAATACAACAATCTCAATCGCGCCCTCGTTGGCCTTTACGATCTGGTTGGCGTATCCTGGCTTCGCCGCCGCACCATCGTGGCAAAGATTTCCGACCGGGCATGACGGCAGTTTTCCGCGCGAACATTTGACGCAAACATTAGTTTCGCCAGACTGATAAAAGCCACCTGTCGAGAACGCTTTCCGCTCGATTTAACAAGGTACAGGCCGCATGGATCTCTTCGCGCCTATCACCGGTAAGCTGGCTGCTTGGTGGT
>JANOVN010000010.1:0-6820 GCA_031417455.1 Hyphomicrobiaceae bacterium
GCGAAGTAGATTTCCTGACCCCAAGTACGCGCGTCGGCATAGATGGGGAGGGCTCGCCAGATCTGGTCCGCAGTCAGCGTATCGAGTAGTCGTGCCCGGATCGCAACCTCGCCGGACCTGATGACGATCTCACGCATATCAGATTGCCTGCGAACTGTGCTGTCAAACCGAACTTCCAAGCGAGCCGAGGTGGCGGTTCATTCTTGAACTGATGGTGCCAGCTCTTCGCTTGGATTTCGCGATCCAAGCATTGCATTCCAAACCACCGGCGGCAAGCCGGGTAGTCTGGCATAGCTATCAACGCGCCAGTTAGACCGGCGCGCGACCGAAGACGAGGACGGCATTGAGGCCGCCGAAGGCGAAGGAGTTCGACATGGTGTAGTTCAGTTGCTTGGCGCGACCGACATTTGGCACGTAGTCGAGGTCGCAATCGGGATCGGCTTCGTCGAGGCCGATGGTGGGCGGCATCCAGTTGTCTTCCATCGCCTTGATGCAGGCAACGGCTTCGATGCCACCACCAGCGCCCAGCGGGTGGCCATGCATGGACTTGGTCGACGAGACCGGCATCTTGTAAGCATGCTTGCCAAACAGGTCCTTGATCGCGTTGGTTTCGTTGCGGTCGTTTATGACTGTCGCGGTGCCGTGCGCGTTCAAATAGTCAATGTTGGACGGGGCGATCTTGGCATCTTCGAGGGCTAGACGCATGGCGTCGCGGGGGCCGTCGATGTCTGGATTGACCATGTCCTTTGCGTCTGAACTCATGCCAAAGCCGACGATTTCGGCCAGCATATTCGCGCCACGCGCTTTGGCGTGGGCGTAGCTTTCCAGAACGAGGATGCCGGCGCCTTCGGCGAGGACGGTACCGTTACGCTTCTTGGAGAAGGGGAAGCAGCCTTCGGGCGAGAGGACGTGGAGCGCCTGCCAAGCTTTCATGGTACCGAAGTTGATGACGCTTTCGGAAGCGCCGCAGATGGCTACGTCGACAAGGCCAGCCCTGATGTAGTCACGCGCCAGACCAATGGCGTGAGCGGCGGTCGAACAGGCCGAACAGGTGGCAAAGGTCGGACCCTTGACGCCATATTCGATGCCGACGTGGGCGGCGGCCGACGAGCCGATAATGCGCAGCAGCGTCAACGGGTTGGTGGCTTTCTTCTTCAGAATGAAGAGATCGCGGTAGGCGCTTTCAAGCGTATTGAGACCACCGGCACCCGAGCCGATGATGCACGCGGTGCGGCTGGCGTTTTCGAAGGGGAATTTGAGGCCTGACTGGAGGACGGCTTCTTCGGCGGCTGCAGCTGCAAACCACGAGTAGCGGTCGGCATGAGCGATGATCTTGTCACGCTTATAGTTTTTGAGGCGCGCCTTGGGATCGAAGTCCTTGATCTGGGCTGCGATCTTGATCTTGAGCTCGTCGAGATCTTCCTGCGGCAATGCGCCAAGCTTCGAGACGCCGCTCTTACCCTCGCGGATGCTGCCCCAGAACTCATTCACCGTTAGGCCTATCGGCGTCACTACGCCCAGACCGGTGACGACGACGCGCCGCGCACCACTGCGATCAACCATGCTACTCTTGTCCTGTCAGGTAAAGTCTGGGCACCACCACCCCCACGACGTGCAGGGGACCTGGCCCTCACTATAGACCGCGCGTTGCGTTACTACTTGCCAGCGTTGGCTTGCTGGCAGTGGCTTGCTGGCAGTGGCTCGCTGGCAGGGCTTGGGCCTTAAGCCTTTGCCGCTGCGCCGCTAGCCATCAGTGATTTCACGCGGTCCACGACCGAACCAACGGTCTTGAAATCTTCGACGTCTTCGTTGGCATTGTAGGGAATTTCGATGCCAAACGTGTCCTCGATGTCAAACACGATCATGGCGAGGTCAAGAGATTCGATCTTGAGGTCTGTCAGCGCCGTCGAAGCCTGGATGTCGTCCCGCGGCTCCTTCATGTGCTTTTTCAGGATCTCGACAATCTTCGTAGAAACGTCATCCATATCGCTCTCCGGGCCCGGCTACTGGTGCAGCCGAGTGAATTGTAATTGAACTCTAATTAGTCCACAGCCTGACGGCATACAAGCTTTGGCGTCACATAACCGTTAACGGCGGATAAGTCCAGAATTGACGCGATCCCAAGGGAGGTCTGCGACGATTCAAGTATAACTAGGCTGTTTTTTAACGATGAGCCCTAAATAACCCGGCGTGCAATCGAGCCAAACGCCGCAACCCCGGATTAAATTGTGCGATTGCCAATCGAAATTGAAGACGGATGGGTCAAGTAATGAGTGATAGCGCGGACGTCGCGGATGAAACCGGGCGGGAAATCGCCGAGAGCGCACTGCCGAGCGCGGCACAACCGATGCGGGCGTTTCTCGACCGGGCTGTGAGCGCATTCGGGGAGCGGCCGGCTTTGCGGTTCATGGGGCGGGCGACAAGCTACGCCGAATTCAACAAGCGCATTGAAGATGCGACTGCGGTGCTGCGCCGGTTGGGAGCCGGGCCCGGGGTGCGCATCGGGCTCATGTTGCCCAGCAGTCCTGCTGTGGCGGTCTATACATTTGCAGCCTTTGGTTGCGGCGCGACGGTGGTGCCGCTGGATCCAGACGCAACGGACAAAGATCTTGTCGGCGTCGCGGCTGCTGGCCGCATCACCGTGCTGGTCACTTGTGATCTTGCCGGGGTGCTGACCAAGGCACTTGCGCTGGCCCGTTCGAGCGGGGTGACCTGCGCCGTCGTGGTTTCGTTCGCGTCAATGCTGCCGCTGGCATCGGCGACCCGGATGCGGCTATTTTCGTCCGATGGGTTTGGGCGTCCACCGGCTGAATTTCCGTGTCCGATTTACCTTGAGCGCGCGTTGTTGCGCGACAAGTCAGTCGAGACGGTTGCCGCCTCCGAAGCAGGGGCATCGCCACGACAGGCCATACCGGAATATCCAGCAATAATATGGTGCGGCATTGAAGCCGGGGTTCACCGGACGGCCGCGCTGACGCAGGCTCAACTGGCCAGCAACCTCGTGCAGATTTGTGAGGGCATGCCAGCACTCAGGCCGGGACAGGAGCGGATCGTTGCCGCGCTACCTCTGTGGCATCCGCTGGCGTTCGCGTTGGCGGTCAATGTCGCGGTGGCAGCTGGCGCTGAACTGGTGATCGTGCCGGAGATGACGGGCCAGGCGCTCGGCGAGGCCGTAAAGCGGGCGACCCCGTCGGTGCTGATGGCGCCAGCGCCGCTGATTGGTGAAATGCTCGCCGGTCCCGGAATCGGCGCGCTCCACCTTGGCTCGTTGCGGTTTGGAATGCTGGTTGGCGGGAGCGTTCCGGCTGCGTTGAAAACTCGGCTGGCTACGCTGACACCAGCACCGTTCCTTGACACGTATGGATTGTCGATGGCGCCTGCCGTCGTCGGGATCACTGATCCCAACGACGCCGGACGTGCGGTTCACACGCGGGCATTACGCGGGACACGCATTATGGTGCGGGATTTCTCTGACCTGTCGCGGGAGGTTCCGCGCGGCGAGAGGGGCGAGCTATGTGTATGGGGGCCCCAGGTTGCAGCACCTCATCAGGTCACACCAAGCGAGGGCGCATATATCGGGGCGGATTTGCGGACCGGCGATTTAGGCTTGATCGATGCGGAGGGTCGGCTGTTCATCGTCGACCGGGTCGAGGATTTGATCGTGGCAGCGGGGTATCTGATCTATCCCCGGCGCATCGAGGCGGCGCTGCTTGAACATCCAGACGTGCTCGATGCCGCCGTCATCGGGGTGGGCGATGGCAAGCGGGGGCATGCTCCCAAGGCTTTCGTGATCGTCCGGCGTGGGGTGGCGCTGACCGAGCGCGATCTGCGGCTGTTCCTCGCCAGCCGGATTTCCAAGATCGAAATGCCCGCCGATATTGATTTCTGCACGACCCTGCCACGAACGGCGTTCGGATTGATCTGCAAGTCGCAGCTACGAATGGCAGAGGCAGCGAGGCGGGGGGGATAGGTCGCAGGCCAGCACCTCGTACTCCTAGAGCACGTTCGCTCTTGATTGAATCGAATTCAGCGTGCGAACACCCACTAGGTCTATGCTTTTAGAGACTGATTCACGTTCTCGATGTCCGCAAATGCTGCCATCTCAAATGATCAGGTTCTAGCTGAGTTCACACGATGACAATCTTCCTACTGCCGGTAGATGTCGGCGCGGGTTTGAGGGAGGGGGGATTTGCGTTTGGCGGTCTTGGTGGCGACGGTCTGGAAGATGCGGAGCGTGCCGCGCGAGAAAGCGAGCGAAACGCCGGCTAAGTAGGCGACCCAGATGCGGTATTTTTCTTCGCCGACGAGGGCGATGGCTTTGTCCTTTTCGGCGGTCAGGCGTTCGCACCACAGGCGGCAGGTCTGGGCGTAGTGTTCGCGCCAGGCTTCGACGTCATGGACCTCAAAGCCTGCGCGGTCCATGGCGGTGATGGAGTGGCCGATGTCGTCCAGTTCGCCGCCGGGAAAAATGTATTTGGCGATGGCTTTTTGTTCGGGGCGCAGTTTGGTGCCGAACATGGAGGGCTTGGGAGCACGGCGGGAAATGGCGTGATTGAGGAAAACGCCGTCTTCATTGAGCAGGCTGCGGACCTTTTGCATATAGGCCGGGATGTTCTTCAGGCCGATGTGTTCGTACATGCCGATGGAGGCGATCTTGTCGAAGTGACCCTCGACCTTGGAATAGTCGGTGAACTGGAACGAGACTTTGTCGGCAAGGCCGAGGCGCTTGACCTTGTCACGAGCAAAGTCGAGCTGCTCCTCGGAGAGGGTAATGCCAACGGCGGTGACGCCGTACTTGCGGGCAGCGTGGCTAACGAGGCCGCCCCAGCCGCTGCCGATGTCGAGCATATGGTCGCCGGGTTTCAGGCGAAGTTTGCGGCAGATCATGTCGAGCTTGTCGCGTTGGGCGGCAGCGATGCCGTTTTCCCAGTCGGTGAAGTAGGCGCACGAGTAGACCATCTCGGGGTCGAGGAAGAGAGCATAGAACTCGTTCGACAAGTCATAGTGGAAGCGCACGTAGGCCTCGTTGTTGCGGGTCGATTTCTTGCGGCCAAGGATGTCGCCTGCAAAGCCGTGGCCTTCGGAGCTATGGCCTGCCGTGGCAAACAGGAACGGGCTTAGCTGGCGGACCAATTGGAGGCGGTTGAGGTCTTTGGCACGGACTGAACGGCCGCCGCGATTGAGCTGTTCGCCGAAGTCGATGAGGGTGCCGCCGGTGAAGTCGATGTCCTTATCGACGTAGTGGCGGATGATGTTATCGAGCGTCGGCCAGCGCAGGATCGCGCCGATCACGCCGGGGTGGGCGATGTGGATTTCGAACGGCCCGGTGACGTGGTTGCCGAGCGGGACGGACGTGCCGTCCCAGAGCTTCACGGACGCATTCAGATCGAACATGCGGGCCGCTTCGCCGATGATTTGTTTGGCGGCTTCGATTTGCCGGTCAGCCTTGGTCAGCTCAGGCTTGATCAGATCAGGCTCGGTCATGTGTCGTCGGTCTCGGTTCAGGTTCAGGTTCAATTGAGAGGACACGTTCATCCCCCGCCCCAGCTCTTCCCGCAAGGGGGGGCTACCTGCGGCGGCGTTTGCGGGGACGCTCTTGCACTGGCTCTTCCCGCGCTTGAGCCGGGCGGGGGTAAATCTGCTTGGTCAAGCTATCATACCATGCCGCGCCTTCGAGATGGTTCTGGCGGCGGAGTTCGGCGGTTTCACTGGTCTTGGAGACAAACGATTCGCTGGCAATCAAGCCGGATTTTCCGTCTTTGGTGACGGGGTTGTAAGTTGCACCGATCTTGGCGGAGTTGTCGGGGCCGACCATGGACCAGCACGTATTATGGTAGCGTGCCGGCGAGCGGGTTTTTCCTGCGACATCGGCGAGGATATCGGCGGCGACCACGAGGCCTTGACTGTTGGCGGAGAAAGCCGACTTGGGCATGTCATTGGCGATCGCGGCGTCGCCTAGGACGTAGACGTCTTCGACCTTGGCGGACCTGAAGCTGTCAAGCTTGACTGGGCACCAGTCGCCGTCGGTGCAGCCAGCGCTGACTGCGATGTCGCCAGCTCGTTGGGGCGGGATGATGTTGGCGACATCGGCTATGATCTTGCGGCCCGATCTGGTGACGACTTCACGGGTATCGGTGTCAATGCGGACGACGGCATTGTCGTCGATTTCGTCGGTAAGAACCAGTTCGATCTGGTTTTTGTAGAGCGACGCAAAGGCTTCTTCGAAGATGGCTTGCTTGGTGAAGGCGCGTTTGGCGTCAAGCAGGATGAGTTTCGACTTGGGCTTATGAGTTTTCATGTAGTGCGCGATCATGCAGGCGCGTTCGTAAGGGGCCGGTGGGCAGCGATAAGGCAAGGCTGGGGCTGAGATAACCACCGTGCCACCGTTGTTCATGGCGGCGATCTGGCGCTTCAGGAGCTGCGTCTGGGGACCGGCCTGCCATGCGTGCGGCATGATCTCGGCCGCGTCCTTGGAGTAGCCGTCGATGGCGTCGTATTTCAACGAGATGCCAGGCGAAAGTACCAGGCGGTCATAGGGTTGAGCGCGGCCACGGGCGAACTTGACCTGTTTTTTGACGGTATCGATTTCGGTCGCTGTTTCGGTGAGGACGCGGATGCCCAGCGCTTTCAGGCCGTCGAAGCTCTGGACCAGCGAGGGAAAGGAGCGGAAGCCGCCGAGGTAGAGGTTTGAGTAAAAGCAGGTGGTGTGGACCGGACGGCTATCGATGAGCGTAATCTGGAGATCGGGTGCTGCCTGTTTTAATTGGAGTGCGACGGTTGCGCCGCCGGGGCCGCCGCCTACGATGACGATGCGCGCCCC
>JANOVN010000011.1:0-6139 GCA_031417455.1 Hyphomicrobiaceae bacterium
AGACAACAAATTCTCATCCGGCTGATTGGCCGTTTGAGAACCAGAAGAAGATCGAAGATTTGGACACCCTGCCGGGCAGACGAAGCACATCAGTGCCGCGCCGTTGAATTGAATAAACAATATCGCAGCGCCCGTGTCAACACGGGGAATTACGAAACTACGCCGAGCACGCTAACTCGCCCATGTGACAGGCAGATAACATGCTGAAAGAACGCCCATAACAAACCCAAGTTCCATGCAGAAAAACTTTATCCACAGACCGTCATAGAGCCAGATTCGGTGGTTTTATGCATGAAGAATCTTGGCCCACAACGCCAATCGACTATAGTGGGGCATGGTCCAAGTCATTTTCACGCCCAACATCCAGCGCCACGTCCCTTGCCCGCCCGCAAATGCCCAGGGCGCGACGGTCCGCGAGGTCCTCGAAAACGTCTTCGCCGGCAACCGGCAAGCTCGCAGCTACGTGCTGGATGATCAGGGGGCGCTCCGCAAACACATGAACATCTTCATCGACGGCCGGGCCATTACAGACCGCGCTAAACTGTCGGATTTGGTCAACCCGTCCAGCAAACTGGCCGTTTATCAAGCGCTATCAGGAGGATGAGAATGAGAATGAGCGATCAACTCCTCGTATCGACCCGGAAAGGTCTGTTCACCGTCACGCGCACGCCATCGGGCTGGACCATCACCGACACGGCGTTCCTCGGTGACAACGTCACCCTCACCCTGACCGACCCGCGAGACGGGCGGCACTACGCAGCGCTCGATCACGGTCATTTCGGCGTGAAGCTCCATCGTTCGACAGCAACGGGGGACAACTGGGAAGAGATCGCAGCTCCTGTCTATCCGCCCAAGCCAGATGGCTACGAGGAAAACGATATGTGGGGCCGGCCGCTGGCGTGGAGCACGGCGCGGATCTGGGCCCTGACGGCTGGCGGCAGCGACGAACCAGGAGTCCTATGGTGCGGGACCTTGCCGGGCGGGTTGTTCCGCTCAACCGACCATGGCAATAGCTGGCAAATCATAACCTCGCTGTGGGAGCATCCCAAACGAACACAATGGATGGGCGGTGGCGCGGATCTGCCGGGCATCCATTCGATCATTGTTGATCCCAAAGAGGCCAAGCGCGTCTTTATCGCCGTATCAACCGGTGGGATCTGGCTTACCGACGACGGCGGCGCAACGTGGCAGCAGCGCGGCGAAGGGATGCGCGCCGATCATGTCCCACCGGAATTGACCCATGATCCCATAGCCCAGGACGTCCATTGCCTCGTCCAGTGCAACGCCGCTCCAAACCGTATGTGGGTTCAGCATCACAATGGCATCTTCGTTTCGTCCGACGAGGGGCGCAATTTTACCGAGATCACCAACGTCAACCCGTCCACGTTCGGCTTCCCAGTCGCCGTCCACCCCATCGAAGCCGATACCGCGTGGTTCGTCCCAGAGATCAAAGATGAAAAGCGCATTCCCGCTGGCGGAAAACTCGTTGTCACGCGCACCCGAGATGGCGGTAAGACGTTCGAAGTCCTCAGCAACGGACTCCCCCAAAAACACGCCTACGATGTCGTCTACCGGCACGCACTCGCTCTCGACGCGACGGGGAACCGGCTCGCTTTTGGATCAACAACCGGTGGCCTTTGGGTTAGCGAAGATCAAGGCGACAGCTGGTCTGCCGTATCCAATACGCTACCGCCCATCTACGCGGTGCGTTTTACATAATTGATCGCGGCGGGCTCGAATACGAACCGCTCCGGCTCGAGCGCTTCACCCTGCCGTTGCCGCTCCGTCTCCGGCAAGACATCGTTGCTGGGCCAAACACCCGACCCAAGCGCTTCGCAATAGGCTGTAGGAAGCCCTGCCGCCATCATGTCAGCCTGCGCCGCCGCAAAATCGTACTCCAACGGGCAGAATTGAACGTCAAGCCCTTCGGCAACCGGCGTCAATACACTGTACCAAACGCGTGGTGTCCCATCGTTCGCTGGCATGCCGACAACTCCGGCATTCAGCCATAACCTGCTGCCAGCCAGGCGAGCGAACGGCAGGCCGCTATGGCCACCGACGACGCCATCCCTACCGGCCAACGCTAACTCGTGGCGCAGCACTCCAGCCGGAGCCGAACCGAATACATACCCATTGATCTTCCTAACGCTGCCGTGGATGAACGCCAAGCGGATCCCCGCGATCACCACGTCGAGCCGTTTGGGCAGCGACCGCAAGTAACTCCGATCATCATGGGTAAGCTGGCCGTTGGCGTAGGCATACCACTGCGCCGACAACAGATCGCAGGTGCTTCCAGACGCATACCCGCAAGCGCAGTCGTCTGCACCATTGCCCAACTGCTCGTCGCAATTGCCCATAACAACGTGAATTTCGGCGGCGCGAACCAAGGCAATCGTCTCACTGGGCTTGCCGCAATACGCAACAAGGTCACCCGTGCAAATGATATGGGAACCTAGAATTCCCCTCCGTGCTGCCTCGAGCAGAACAGCTTGGGTCGCCTGCAGATTGCCATATGGGCCGCCGAAGACAAGGACGGGACCATCCAGCACCAAGGGCGGGGACTTGGGTAGAGACCTGGGCAGAGACTTAGGCGGAGATTTGGATTGCATACGATCTCAAATCCCCTCTGGGCCACCAGCACGATCCGCCGCCAGCGCAACCTCGTTCAGACAGGTAACAATTCGCCCCGCCCGCTTCGTATACGCTACGGATCGAAGCCGCATCCCGTTACACAGTCCTTGGAGCAAAAATGCAAATCCGAATTTCGCAAGCCTATCGGCGCGGTGCAGTCTTTGCCATTGCAGCACTCGCCGGGTTGGCTGCAGCACCAGCCGTTGGATCAGCACAAGAAAAGCTCCGTTTCGCCGTTGGACCTTTTCAGCCCACAGCCACCGACACACGCAAAGCATATGAGCCATTCTTCAAGTACATCGCCGCTAAACTTGGCCGCGATTACGAACTGGTCGTCACCAACGACTGGGCGGGAATTGCCATCGCGCTTGCCAACAAGCAGGCCGATGTCGCCTGGATGGGACCATGGGGCTATGTGCTGGCCCACCAAGAAGGTGGCGCCAAGGCGATTGCCACCGTCAAATACGACGGCAAACCGACCTACCATTCGATTATGCTTGCGCGCCCGGACCTGAAAATCGCCAAGTGGCCGGACGACGCCAAGGGCCTGCGCATCTCGCTCGCCGACGTGGGCTCAACCTCGGGGTGGCTCATCCCGACCCATTGGTTCAAGACGCAGAACATTGATCCAAAGACCTATTTCCAATACCGCGACGGGGCATCTCATGCGGCGAACGTAACCGCCGTAGCTTCCGGCCAAGTCGATCTAGCATCGGACTATGACCGCAACTACAGGGCCATGATCGAAAAGGGTGCAGTCAAAGAAACCGACGCGCAAATCGTCTGGAAGTCAGATCCCCTTCCCAATGATCCGCTGGTGGTGCGGGACGGCTTCGACCCCGCGCTGACCGCTAAACTCCAGGATGCCCTTCTCGCCATCACGCAAGAGGAAGCCAAGACCATCATGCCCAATCACTACACGGGGTGGATTAAAGCCGACCACGGCAGCTATAAGCTGATCGAAGACGCTGGCATTTCCGTCGGCCGCATCAAGCCCAAGCTATAGTAAGCAAGCCATAGCACGTGACAAGTCATAGCAAGTAAGATGGTTTCTCTGACCGATGTCCAGATCCTACCGGGTGAGCCACGTCGGCTCGTTCACCGGCTAGCTTTTGCAGCCTCACTGCTGCTGGGCGTGGCGTTTTACGTCGCCTGTCTGAACGTCGCCGACATCAGCCTTGCCAAACTCTGGGCGGGTCTCCCCCGGCTGGCTGGATGGGCGGCCCGCGCATGGCCCCCCGATTTCAGCGAACTCCCAACGCTCGCACATCGCGCCGCCGAAACCGTCGCCATGGCAACCGTTGGCATCTCTTTTGGCGCAGCGATTGCCGCTCCCGTATGCCTCCTTGCAGCACGCAACACGACACCTGCACTCTGGCTGTATTACCCCGCGCGTTGGCTGCTCAACGCCCTGCGCGGCATCGATAGTTTCGTGTTCGCACTGATTTTCGTCGCAGCCGTCGGATTGGGGCCATTCGCCGGCGTCCTAGGCATCGCTGTCCATTCCGCAGGCTCAATTGCCAAACTCTGGTCGGAGGCCATCGAAACGGCAGAACGCGGGCCCCTCGAAGCTGCCTCCATGAGTGGAGCCAGCAGGCTCAAGATCTTTTTGTTTGCTCTGCTTCCCGACGTCATGCCTCAATTTGCTTCGATCCTGCTCTATCTTTGGGAATTCAACGTCCGCTCCTCGACCGTGCTTGGCATCGTTGGTGCTGGCGGCATCGGCCAGGAACTCAAGAACAGCATGGACCTTCTGCAATTCGACCGCCTATTCGCGATTTTGCTGATCATCCTTGCCATGGTGACGGTCATTGACACCCTGAGTGCTTGGCTGCGGCGGAGGCTTCTGTGACCTCACCGGCATTGCGAACAGTCAACCTAACAAAAACCTACAGCGGTGGCCCCGCGCTTCTCGATGCATCGCTCGCGATCTTGCCCGGCGAATTCGTCGCCGTGCTAGGTCCAAGCGGTTCGGGAAAATCGACTCTCTTCCGCTGCATCACCCGCTTAACCGAACCCGACGCAGGCGAAGTCTTCATTGGCGACAAAGCGCTGCACAACCTTCAAGGTGAGGCGCTCGCCAAGGCACGCAAGGACATCGGCGTGGTGTTTCAGCAATTCAACCTCATTCGCCGCCGCACAGCACTGGAAAACGTCTTGGCCGGACGTTTGGGGAGCGCGCCATTGTGGCGGGTCGCAACCGATATGTTTTCGCCCGCCGACATTGCGCTAGCGTCAGATGCGCTCGATGCCGTAGGCCTTTCCAACAAACGCCATCAACGTGCCGACACACTGTCTGGCGGGCAACAGCAGCGCGTCGCCATTGCCCGGGCGCTCGCCCAGCAAAGCCATGTCCTGCTCGCCGACGAACCAGTCGCAAGCCTCGATCCAGAGTCGGCCGCCAGCGTCCTAACTTTGATGCAATCACTCACCCGCACCAGCGGCTTGGCCATTCTTTGCACCCTCCACCAGCCGCAGTACGCGCAAGCCTACGCAGACCGCACGCTCCACATGCGTGAAGGCCGCATCGTTTCTGGCTGAACAATCAAACCTTCCGCGGCCCAGTTCCCGACAACGCATAGTTCAGCATCTTGTAGGCAAGTGCTGCCGCGGTAAAATTGCAGGCATGGAAGTTAGGCATCGGCGCCAGCTCGACCAGGTCGGCACCGACCACCGTTGTCACTTCGCAAGCACGCCGCAAAATGGCGAGCGCCTGCAGATAGCCAAGCCCACCTGGAACCGGCGTACCGGTCGCTGGAATGAGCGCGCTATCGAGCCCATCGATGTCAAACGTGATGTAGAGCGGACGACCCTTGAGCGGGGCTACAATGGCCTCAAGGTTGTAGCTCGCCTGATCACGGGCGAAGTGCATGTGGATGCGGTGCGAATTATCCAGATAAAACCGCGCTTCCTCGCTGCATAGCGCACGGATGCCCACCGACACCAGCGTCACTCCGGGATTGTCCAGCACCCGGCGCATGGCGCTCGCATGGGAATAGTGTTCGCCCAGATATCCGTCGCGCAGATCGGCGTGCGCATCAATCTGGAGGATTGCCAGATCAGGATACTTTGCCACCAGTGGCCGGATGGCGCCCGGCGTCAAGGAGTGCTCGCCACCGATCACAAATGGAAACTTGTCCTCGGCGACGACTGCCGCAGTCAACGCCGCAAGCTGATCCAGCGCGCCTGCCACCGTCCCAGCGATCTTGGGCTCGCGGATCGTCGCAATCCCGTAATCAAGATACGGCTCACGCCACAACTCATCGTCGAACAATTCGAGCTGCTGGCTCGCTTCCACAATAGCCTTGGGACCCGCCGCCGTCCCGCCGCCGTAACTGACCGACGCTTCCAGCCCGAACGGAATGACAACCGCCTTCGCCAGATGCGGCGCCTCGATCCCCTCGCGGTGCGGATCCAGAAACGTCTCGGCGGGCGGCAAATAGTCGAGTGTCATCAAATCTCCCTCTCCCCGTCCCTGCACTTTGACGGGGAGAGGAAAACACTTAAG
>JANOVN010000012.1:0-7670 GCA_031417455.1 Hyphomicrobiaceae bacterium
GTTGCTGGTATCGGCCTTGCCGGTATCGGTCTTGCGCTTGTGCGTTTGAGCGTAACTTTTTCAGGCATAGGCGTCCTTGTCAGGGCCAACGATCAGAAAATCAACCGTCACTCGCCTGTAAGATTTTTGCGTTTACGTTCATGCGTTATCAAGGCACCGCAGAGTGCCAGCAGCTTAACGCGTTGTGTTTCCAGGCTTGGTTTGGTCAACGCTTGATACGTGCATTTGGTGATAGCACCTGGGGCGGCGCAAGCCCCAGGTGCATATATTTTAGTTGGTGATGACTTGCTTGCGAAGGCCTTCAAGGGCTGCCATCAGTTCGCCGAGTTCTTTTTCCGGCACGGCGAACTTGTAGAATGTCTGTTTGCACTCATGCAAAATGACGTCAAATTCGCGATTTGTAATGGATAAGTGGGCGTGTGCTGTGTTCATCGGTCGGCCGAAATACACCTTCGGGCCACCCGTATTCTCCATGACCCAGGTCGCGAGAATTAACTTAAATGCCGCCCGCTCGTTCAAATCGTGAACCGCCTTGAGCGCCGGGTTTTTATTCAGGGTGCCATTGACGTAGATCCGGTCGACGAGATCGTCGACGGTTGCGGCCACGCCTTTATAGCCGCCGATACGATCATAGAGTGACTTTTCTTGCGCGCTTGCGGGAATCGTTGCGGCAATCATGAGTGTCAGTAAAGCGACAACGGCTTGAATGCAGTTTTTCATGGTTTTTCCTCCGTCAAATGAGCAGTTTGGCAACGACCACTATTTCGACATTGCAAGTCGGCGTTGCTTTGAAAGGCGATCATCAGCATCGAGACTTAAAACACTCCAAATAGGTCATCGCTGCGCGAAATTTTTGGGTTGTTCAAAATTAAATCGCGCACAATATTGCTAGCGCTGGCTTGGACGGTTCGCCATCACAATCGTCACCGCAGTGCAGCATGCAGAGGTGTGGGATCGGCGTGGGTGTTCTGATCGGCGACTTATACCGTCGCGCATGTTTACTGATCGCTTCACCCTTTTACTCCATAGCCGGGCCTGACCCGGCTATCCAGAGCACTTGTTGAAAGGCCAGCATTTGTAGCTCCTGGATGGCCGGGTCAAGCCCGGCCATGGAGTGGAGAAAAGGTCAATTTTATTGCGCGTTGGTATTATTCAGCAGCCTTTTTTGCCGACACGGTTGCTGGCTTGGCCGCAAGTGGCTTACCCGCAGGTGGCTTCTTGCTCTTCGCGTTCGCTGGCGCGGCGGCTGGCTCCTCGTTGCTGGCGAAGCTGAACAGCGAGGACAACGGTGCGCTTTCGCTGACGCCGCCGATATAGGACTGGAGCACTTGGACCTTCGCCCCGACCTTCGCAATCGAGGCGAGATGCACGATTTGCTCGTTCCTCAAACGGAAACAGCCCGACGAGTTTGCCCGCCCGACGGTACGGTCGTTGTTAGTGCCGTGGATGCGATAGATGGTGTTGCCCAGATAGAGCGCGCGGGCGCCGTGTGGATTGAGCAAGCCCCCCGTGACCGTGACCGGAAGGCCCTTCATGCGCTGGTGCATTTCCGGCGGCGGCGTCCAGGCCGGCCAAGCCGTGATGCGGCTAATCCGCTCCGTGCCGGTCCAGGTGAAGCCGTCGCGGCCAACCGAAATGGGATACTGATAGGCCTTTTTGCCCGGCAGCACGTAGTACAGCTTGTGGGCTTTGGTATCGACGATGATCGATCCCACTTCCTCGTTGTGCTCTAAATACACGACGGGCGGCGCTGCCGGCTTGATGTCGGGCCGATCACCGCCTTGCATGAATTTTGGATAGGCCACGTCGCCATAAGATTTGCGGCGCTCGGCGAGTTCGGCCGCGTCCTGCTCGGCCTTCTTCTTGATGTCACTTTCGAATACCGGACCGCTGTCGGTCATGCCAGACTGCGCGACAACAGTTTGGCTGGCGCACACAAGGCTGGCGACCAGCACTGGCAGGATGAAGACGGCGCGTTTCATGCGGTTGTCCTTTTTTCTAAGTCGGATGCCGACCGCATCGCGTCATTTGCACACGCAAGCTATGAGCGATAGGTAGAACGCTACAAGTCGAGTTAGGCATTTGTGGATATCGAAGTTCGAGACTGTGGCTTTGTTGCGCCAATAATCTGACGATTCGGCTTGCTCGACGCGGCTTTTGCGCCTGACGTTCGGTATCGAGCGGACGCTGGAACCTCTGCCGGGTTATACTGCGGTGATCGTTCGATGGGCTGTTCGCCCCTCGAGCACCCCAACCAGTGGCTCGCCCCTGGACCCGCGCTATCGAACCGGTTGCGGGGCGCGGGCGGTTTGCTTATGTTCCGCGCCAAGCATTTTGCGGGATTATCAAAGCCATGGCTGAAGAAACTGAAATCGTGCTCGACAGGCGGCAGTTGCGGCGCTCGGTTACGTTCTGGCGGACCGTGGGTGTCGCGGGTTTGGCGCTGGCGTTTGGGGCGTTGGCGCTGGGCGGCGATAAGTTATCGTCGCTGGGGCAGCCGCAGCAGATTGCACGGGTGGCGATTGAGGGCACGATCCTGGAGAGCCGGGATCAGTTGCGGATGTTTGAAATGATCGCCGACAGCGACAAGGTTGCGGCGCTGCTCGTGTACGTGAACAGCCCTGGCGGCACGACGACCGGGGGCGAGGCGATCCATGAAGCGATCCGGCGGATTGCCAAGAAAAAGCCGGTGGTGGCGCAGTTTGGGACCGTGGCTGCTTCGGCTGGCTATATCGTCGGGATGGGCGCGGATCACATCGTGGCGCGTGGAAACACGATCACTGGGTCGATTGGGGTGATCGCGCAGTGGCCGGAAGTTGCCTCGCTGCTCGATAAACTTGGCGTCAAGGTGAACGAAGTCAAAAGCGGCAATCTGAAAGCCACGCCGTCGCCGTTCCTGCCGCTGGACGAGGGCGGTAGGGCGGTGACGCAGAACATGGTCAACGAAGGGTTCAAGTGGTTCCTTGCCATGGTGGAATCGCGCCGTGGCGTGAAGACGGCGGACATCTCAGGCCTCGAACAGGGCCGTATTTTCTCGGGGCGCGAGGCGTTGGCGGTCAAACTTGTCGATGAAATCGGCGGCGAAGCCGAGGCTGTCGCGTGGCTTCAATCGGCGCGCGGGATTAAGAAGAACCTGAAGGTCGTCGACTGGAAGCCGCATCGTGAGGACGAATGGGGCCTGCCCCGTGCGTCGGCGGCGCTGACCGGCCGGGGCTTGGGTGAGACGGCTGCCGATCTGGTGCGCGCGTTAGGGCGCGACACACGATTGGACACGCTGACGCTTGACGGTTTGGTCTCGGTTTGGCATCAATCCGAAAAGTAATGGAATTACAGAGACTTTTGTGGTTTTTTGAGTGCAAGTAGCAGTTGGGATGTGCGCACGTGATCAAATCAGAACTTATCCAGAAGATCGCGGCGGCAAACCCGCATCTGTATCATCGGGACGTCGAGCGCATCGTTAACGTGGTGTTCGACGAGATCGTGGACGCGCTGGTGCGCCGGGATCGCGTCGAATTGCGCGGGTTTGGTGCGTTCACCGTCAAGCATCGCGCCGCACGGTCGGGCCGCAATCCGCGTACGGGCGCGTCGGTGCCGGTCGAAGAAAAATTCGTGCCGTTCTTCAAGACCGGCAAAGAGCTTCGCGATAAGCTCAATAAGGATTAGTGTCAGTCGATGGAACTCATGTATTGCCCCTGGATGGCCGGGTCGGGCCCGGCCATGACGTTCAGGAGAAGTATGAGTTACGCGACAATCTAAGGGCTCGCCGTCATGAAGAAGATCGTATCGCTGTTGATTGCGTTGCCGGCGGCGTTGGTCCTCGTTTCGCTGGCGCTGGCTAATCGTCATGCCGTGCGGCTGGCGCTCAATCCGTTCCGGCCTGAGGACGACTTTCTGTCGATCCATCTCCCGTTTTACGCCTATCTGTTGCTCGCGTTGATCGCGGGCGTGGCGCTGGGAGGCGCTGCGACGTGGTTCAATCAAGGCTATTGGCGGCGGACGGCCCGCAATCGGACGCATGAAGCCCGCCGCTGGCAGTCTGAGTCTGAGCGTCTGGTGCGCGAGCGCGATGATATGGTGATGGCAGCCGACAAGGGTGGCGTGCGCGGTAAACATCTGGCCGTCGTTGGGCGCTGAGGCTAATGACGCAAGCCGGGCCTGTATCCACATTTGAGCGGAGTGCGGGCTGAATGCGGACACACGTCAAAATCTGCGGATTGAAGACCGACGAGGCGCTGGATGCAGCGCTTGATGGCGGGGCCGATTATGTGGGCCTCGTGTTTTTCGGCAAGAGCCCGCGTAATACGACGCTGGAAGAGGCGCGTGCTCGTGCGGGGCATGCGCGGGGACGGGCTGGGATCGTGGCGTTGAGCGTGGACGCCGATGATGCGACGCTCGATGGGATCGTTGCGGCATCGAAGCCGGATGTTTTGCAATTGCATGGCCACGAAAGCCCGGAGCGGGTTGCGGCCATCAAGAAGCGCTATGGGTTGACGGTTTGGAAGGCACTGCCTGTTGAGACGGCTGCTGACGCCGAGCGGGCGTTCGACTATGCCGGGATTGCCGATTTGATCGTGTTCGACGGCAAGCCGCCCAAGGGTGCGACTCTGCCGGGTGGCAACGGGCGCGTGTTCGATTGGGCGGTGCTGGAGGCCATCAAAGGCCGGGTTCCGTTTATGCTGTCGGGCGGGCTGACCTGCGAAAACGTCGGCGAGGCGGTTCGCGTGACAGGCGCGCGGGCGGTCGATGTGTCGTCGGGGGTCGAGAGTGCTCCTGGCGTCAAAGATCCCGAACTGATCGCGCGCTTCCTTCGCGCCGTAAACGGGGTTAAGTAGCAAGCGTAAACCATTCCCTCTCCCCGCCATTGCGGGGAGAGGGTTAGGGTGAGGGGCGGCAACAGGAAACGAGCTTGCAGCCGCCCCTCACCCCAACCCTCTCCCCATGCAAGTGCAGACATGGGGAGAGGGTGAAGAGGAACGCACCATGGCGACGACGACCGATAAGACTAGACCGCCGAAGGCCAACAGTTTCCGTTCGGGGCCGGATGACCGGGGGTTCTTTGGGATGTTTGGCGGGCGGTTTGTTGCCGAGACGCTGATGCCGCTGATCCTGGATTTGGAGAAGGCGTATGACGCGGCGAAGGCCGATCCCTCGTTTGCGGCCGAAGTCGCGTTTCTCAACAAGCATTACTCGGGGCGGCCAAGCCCGCTGTATCACGCCGAACGCTTGACGGAGCATTTCCAGTCGCTGTCGACGACGGGCGGCGGGGCGAAGATCTATTTTAAGCGCGACGAACTCAATCATACCGGCTCGCACAAGATCAATAACTGCTTGGGGCAGATTCTATTGGCGCGGCGGATGGGCAAGTCGCGGATCATCGCCGAGACGGGCGCGGGGCAGCATGGGGTTGCGGTTGCGACCGTGTGTGCGAAGTACGGGATGGGTTGCGAGATTTATATGGGCGCGACCGACATCGAGCGGCAGGCGCCCAACGTGGCGCGGATGATCTTGTTGGGTGCGAAACTCAATCCGGTCACGTCGGGGGCGGGGACGCTCAAGGACGCAATGAACGAAGCGCTGCGCGACTGGGTGACCAACGTGCGCGACACCTATTACATTATCGGGACGGCGGCGGGTCCCCATCCCTATCCGGCGATGGTGCGCGATTTCCAGTCCATCATCGGGCGCGAATTGCGCGGGCAGATGATGGAAGCGGAAGGGCGGTTGCCCGATACGCTGGTTGCGTGCATCGGCGGCGGATCGAACGCCATCGGGTTGTTTCATCCATTCCTCGATGACGAAGGCGTGGCGATTTACGGCGTCGAGGCTGGCGGGCATGGGATCGATGTGCATAACGGTCATGCGGCGTCGATGACGGGGGGCACGCCGGGGGTACTGCATGGCAACCGGACGTATCTGCTGCAGGATAGCGATGGGCAGATCCAAGAAGGGCATTCGATTTCGGCGGGGTTGGATTATCCCGGTGTGGGACCAGAGCACGCTTGGCTCAAGGATACCGGCCGGGTGACGTATGTGCCCGCGACCGACACGGAAGCTTTAGCGGCGTTGCAGTTGTGCACGCGGTTGGAGGGGATTATTCCCGCGTTGGAGCCGGCCCACGCGCTGGCGTATGTGACCAAGCTCGCGCCGACGCTGCCGCGCGATAACCTGCTGGTGATGAACCTGTGCGGGCGCGGCGACAAGGACCTGTTCACGGTCGCCAAGGCGCTGGGGATTAAGGTGTAGGGAGCGGAAGCTATGAAATCTTCACCTTTAGATATTCCAGCTATCGATCGTGAACTCGTGACGACCGAGGATATTGTCAAAGCCGTCCGGGATTGTAGGGAGCAGACGTTGCGGAAATGATGCGGGTGCTGGGGATCAAGGTGTCGTTGTTCGACGAGACGCCCAACCCAACGTCTTGGCCGCGGAGGCGGCTACCCACGACAGGCCTCCACGAGTCTGTTGGTAGTAGTTTGATTGTGATTACCTTCTATCGGCGTCCAAGCTGATAGTTGCCGTGGGTGGCCGCCTACGCGGCCATGACGAAAATGGGGTGCGGTGGGCTAACCACCTACGATGCAGTGACGAGGCCCGTGCACTTGATTGTCAGTGTTATGTGGGGAGTGGCTTCTCCAACGGTGAGCGGGGGCTTTCCGTTTATTTCCAAGATCCAGTTTTTACTCCAGCCTTGAATATGTAAGTCGAGCTTGGTTCCTGTCTGCAGCCGGTCAAGAAGGCGTGCGGTATCGTAGCGGTCACGGGAGCCATTGTTGATCATGTCCGACATCACGGACCGGCGTTGCCAAGTGTCTCGTTGAAAAAATTCATTCAAGACGCGGTTTGCCGTGAACTTGTCCGGGATCGGGGTGCAAGCGTGTTCGGGAAAACTTGGTGCAACCAGCCGGTTAAGTAAATGATCGAAATTCGACAGGATCAAGAGCGCGATTATAGCCGCGCCGAGAAGGACGGGGAAAAAGAGAAGTGCAGCGACTACGAAAAAGAGAAGTGCAGAGGTTACCCTGGAGCCCCACTTCGCAACGGCCCTCGCAACGGCTCTCACATTTGCTATCATATTTGCAATCCTTCTGCCGAGCCCGCGCTGTGTCAAGGGTTGTTGCGCGATGGGTCCTCGGGACGAGCCCGAGGATGACAAAGGGAGGGGCGGCGACCTGTCCGATGACCTTTCTTGATCGCGCAGCTTGCCATCGGTAGGGCATCCGCATAGGAGAGCGGATGAGATTTTGGCTAGGGTCAGCTTAAGCGATGACAAGTTCAACTCCGACACGGATCGACAGGCGTTTTGCGGCGTTGAAGACGGCGGGGGCGCCAGCGCTGGTCACGTTTGTAACGGCGGGGGATCCCGATTTTGCGACTTCGGCCAAGATTTTGGCGGGGTTGCCGGGGGCAGGTGCCGACATCATCGAGGTTGGAATGCCGTTTTCGGACCCGATGGCGGACGGGCCGGCGATCCAGGCGTCCAGCCTGCGGGCCTTGAAGGCTGGTCAGAATATGATCAAGACTTTGAAACTGGTGGCGGATTTCCGCACGGCAGACGCAGAGACGCCGATTGTTTTGATGGGGTACTACAACCCGATCTATGTTTACGGCAACGAGCGGTTTTTGGCGGACGCCAAGGCTGCCGGGGTGGACGGGCTGATTGTGGTGGATGT
>JANOVN010000013.1:0-3169 GCA_031417455.1 Hyphomicrobiaceae bacterium
CGCATTGCAGTGGTTTAGTTCACGACGTCCGGAAACGGATCAATTGGACGGCACTGCGGTCACTGCGCTCGATCGCGGGAGAGGTGTGTCAGGCTTGTTCTTTCGAGGGCTCGCAGGGCAACGGCCTCAAGATCCCCATAAATTAATACGGCGAGGCCGCCGGGTGATAAGAACAGCATTCAATCATCCATGGACCTCTCCCGCAGATCCTCTTTTTTTATCGCTCCGGGCCCGGCGGGTTGCGGAGGGATTGGTGCGTGTGGCCCCTGGATGGTCGCCTCAAGGGCGACCATGGAGTGGGGGTCGGTGGGTTGCGTTCGGGTTGGTGTGTGGCTCGTGGAGACCTGGTCCCTCGGGTCGAGCCCGAGGGCAGGCAAGCGCTCGGATGTCTGGTTTAGATACGATTCCATTTACTGTTTCCCGCAGGCGGCCCTGTACTTGCCGATCCGGGGTCTTTGCCTAATTGAGAGTGGTAACGATCCCGGATCGGCGTGCGCAACGGCGCACTTGTCCGGGACAACAGTGGGAGGGGAATTGGTGTTGCGGGCGGAAGTCAGCAGAAACGACACAGTTGCCGGATCGGCGCGTTCAAGTTTCGCCGCCTGCGCGGCCGGTGGCAACGGTGTGATGAAGGGCGAGGACCGGGATCAGGCCAGCGAGGACGATCATCAGCGCGCCGAGAGAGGCTTGCTCGAATTGCTCGATGGCGGCGAGCGAGTAGACATGGGTGGCCAGCGTTTCGAAGTTGAAGGGGCGCATGAGGAGGGTTGCGGGGAGTTCCTTCATGGCGTCGACGAAGACGAGGAGCGCGCCCGAGGCCAAGGCTGGGGCGAGCAGCGGGATGTGGACGCGGCGAAGGGCGGAGAGCGGTGTTTCACCAAGCGCGCGGGCGGCGGCGTCGAGGTTGGGGGAAATACGGGAGAGGCCGCTTTCCAGTGCGCCCAAGGCGACGGCCAAAAAACGGATGACGTAGGCGAGCGTGAGGGCCAGGAGGGAACCGGTCAGCAGGAGGCCGGTCGAGACGCCGAAGTTTGCGCGCATCAAACCGTCGATCCAGTTGTCGAAGCTGCCTAACGGGATGAGCAATCCAAGTGCCAGAACGGTGCCGGGTAGGGCGTAGCCGAGGCCTGCGATGCGAGCGGCGGGGCGGGTCAAGCCGTTGGGGGCGATGCGGCGGGCGTAGGCCAGCACCAGGGCGACGGCTAGGGAGGCTATGGCAGCGCTTACGGCGAGCACCAGCGAGTTGCGGACGGCTGGCCAAAAGCCGGCCTCGAAGGCAGGGGCGATGTGGGCCAGTGCGTTCGAGAGCAAGAGGGCTGCTGGAATTGCAAAGCCGATGACGAACGGCGTGATGCAGAAGGCGGCGGCGGCAAAGGCTTTCCAGCCCTCCAATTCGTGGAAGGGGATGGAGCGATAGCGTCCGGTGGTGCCGTGGGTTTGGGCTTCGCCGCGGGCCCAGGTTTCGGCTGCAAAGACGGCGGCGACAATGGCGATCAGGATGGCGGCAAGTTGGGCTGCGCCACCCAGATTGGAGCGCTGGAGCCAGGTTGAATAAATGGAAGCGGTCAGGGTTGGGACGCCGAGGTATTGGACGGCGGCGAGGTCGGCTAAGCATTCCATCATGACGAGGGCGCAACCAGCGACAAGGGCGGGGCGGGCCATGGGCAAGGCAACGGACCAGAACGCGCCCATCGGCGTGCGGCCCAAGGTGCGGGCGACTTCGAGGGCGCAGACGGATTGCTGGACAAAACTCGCACGGGCGCTGAGATAGACGTAGGGGTAGAGCACGCTCGCCATGACGAAGACCGCGCCGGGGAGTGAGCGGATTTCGGGGAGAACTGCGCCAGAGCCTGGACCGAGGCCGAGGAAGGATCGAATCGCTGTTTGAATGGGGCCGGCGTAGGAGAGGAGGTCGGCGTAGACGTAGGCGATGATGTAGGTCGGGATCGCGAGCGGCAAGACGAGCAGGCGGTCGGCGAGGGCGCGGCCGGGGAAGCGGTACATGGTGACGAGCCAGGCGGTGGCGGCACCCGTTACCAGGGTGAGGGCGCCGGTCAGGATCATCAGCGCGAGGGTGTTGTACAGCGCGGACGGCAGGACGGATGCGAGCAGCTTGGGCCAGATGTTGTCGGCGGGCGATATGGCGAGGGCGAGCACGGTGACGACGGGCATCGCGATGACAGCGAGGATGGCTGCGACGACCACGCTCCAGACCGGGGATGCACGGCGGCGGGCGCGCCAGACCGACAGCGCGCGCCAGGCGGTTGCGATCAGGCCGCCGGGTTGGGGAGGCGCGCTATCGTGCATGGCGGTGCGTCAGTTTTCTCAATGAGGCCTCGCAGCCTTGTTTCGCGGGCATGGACGTAAACGGGCGTCGTCGTGGGACTGCAATACTGCGTTGGCTGTCAATAGGGTATGGGCGAGGATTTGGGTGGCGGCAAGGGCGCGGCCGAGGTCGGGGGTGCCGAGGAGGGCTGATGCGCAGGCGGTCAGGGCTGGGCAGTGGGCGTGCTGGCAGGCGGCAACGAGGGCAATAGCCAGGGATTCATCGGGGCTGAAGGCTTGATGATCGAGGGGTGAGAGTTGGATCTGGCGATCGGCAGACGCTTCGACGGCTAGGGCCCAGGCGGTGAATTCGGTGTTGAGTTTGGCGGGAAGGCAATGGGCTTTGATCGCGGCTTTGAGGATGGCGCACGCTTGGGAGCCTACGCACGCTTGGGGACTGGCGAAATTGTTGGCGGGCCTGAGGCAGGTCATGGCGCAGCGGAACCCGAGGCCAACGAGGTGCTCGGGGTGATGGTAGTGCTCATGCACGGGCGTGTTGAGTGGGCGGCGTGATCCCATGATGGTTCTCTGATCTGACCCGACGATTTATGTTTGCGCGGTTTGTCTTTGGCCAAGGCACCGGTCTGTTTGGGGTGAATTTCCGGTCAACTGATGGTTGCTTGGGTCCCGGCATTCGCCGGGGTGACGGAGCTAAAGTGGATTGGTTTGCTGCAACTCGCGCAAATAAACCGGACATGCGTGGAGCATGCCCGGTCATATGCTGGTTAGTTGGACGCACCGGTGTCGAAGCCGGTTTTGTCGACGAGTTCGGAGGCTTTCTTGCGGAGCTTGCCGATGTCGGCGAGGGGCAGGGTGTCGGACTTGGGGGTGCCCCAGCTCGCGA
>JANOVN010000014.1:0-4003 GCA_031417455.1 Hyphomicrobiaceae bacterium
CAACCGTGTTGTCATCGCCTGCATCGGCAAGCTACTCTCTATCTTGAATGCGTTGTTCAAGTCCGCTAAGCCTTTCGATCTGAATTATGCGACGCGATGACAACACGGTTGCTACAAGCAAAACCATCTCCGCAACCCTCAGGGCTCGGAGCTATAAATCGTGAGGGAGACGGATCAGAGCCTGGGTTTCCCCAGCGGTCTCGACCTTTCAAGTGTATTGAGATGTGGACCGATGCCGCCTAATACCGCGCGTGGGGTTGGTGGGGCGGCCACGCGCAAATAAAAAGGGCAGCAAGCCCTGATCCGTGTTTTGCAAAGCGGCAATGAAAGCCTGCCAGACCATCTTAATCTGACAGTCGCAAACCAAATTGCAACCTTCAAAGCCCCGGCCAGCTGATGGGTTGCGGGACTCCTCGCAAAACCCCTATCTCCAGATAACAGCAGCTCTAGAACCCGCCCTCGTGAGATAAGGTGATCCCAAAATCTCACACCCCAAACCCACGGGGATAAGTTTTCTTGCAGCTTTCGCCCGAAGGGCCGTCACCGCCCCGCGATGCTCCGCATCGACATCGCGAAGCGATGCTCCGCATCGTCACCGCCCCGCGATGCTCCGCATCGACATCGCGAAGCGATGCTCCGCATCGACACCGGAACGGGTTTAGCGCGTGAGGCCGAAATGCCCGCTGCCCGACAGGGGCCCATGCGCCGCAACTCAGTTCCTACTGCTTCCCCACCGCGATAATCTTGAGCAGCGCCTCGTCCTTGGCAATCACCGCCAAATCCTTGCATTGCGTCTTGGCCTTCGCGCTGCACTCGATGGTCACCGTATAAGGAATATCTGGAAATCTCTGCACGGTGTACTCGATGACGAGCCCTTCCATGCCCTCCTCCTTCGACGCATCGAAGATTGAAATCCGCGGCTTGGCCTTAGTGCCAAGCGTCGCCTCCGCACCGACATTGGCCGCCCCGATCTGGAACTTGGCGTCGCCCTCGACATTGACGCGCCGGTCCGCATTGATCGCGATATTGATCCCGTTGTAACTATCGACCAGATGATACCAGTACGGCTGCTTGGGATCTGACACGATGGTTCGCGGCTTGGTCATGATCGCATCCGGCCCCGCCACATTTTTCACGATCTGTGGCACTCCGCCAAACGCCAGAATCGGTAGCTTCAGATCAAGCCCCTTCGCCGCGTCATCGGGGGCAACGCCCGACGCCCTGAATGCGGCGATCTCCGGATCGGCCCAGTCCACTTTGAGTAAATTCTGCCCGCGTGCTGTCTTTTCCTGCGCCACCAGCGCCGATCCGGCCACCAGCAGCGCGATAGCCACAGCGGCACCTGCCCCCCAACCAAATCGTCCCAATCCCAGCACCTGCATCATTCAATCTCCTTCAACACCGGCCCCCGACACACGCGCTCATACACCCGCAACCCATCTTCACCCGCAACGAAGCGAAATTGCGAGGTATTGCAAAAATTCGCAAGCCCTTACCGTGACCCTTCTGGCTGATCGGTGACACAGCTCAGTCAAACCGCAGTCGCACTACGTTGCTCAGTTGCCGCAGCGGCCAACATTGGGCATAGTCCCTTGACGGTAGAGTTGAGGGGTATGAATGGCGTTCGCTCGGCTTCCATGCGCGCACAAGCAGACTATGGCACCGCCCGAGCACACTCGGCGCGCGCGCGTGTTTACAATCGTCCTCGCGGCCTTCGCAGCGCTCACTGTTTCAGCGCCCCTCGCCGCCAAATGCCTGTATACCAACCCCGACAGACCCCTTTCGACGCTGCCCGACGCCACCAAACCGGCTGACACGGCAACCCTTCCGCCATTGAAGCCCGCCGAACCGCCCAAACCCTCGACGGCGCCCTCGACGGAACCCTCCGCCGCAGTTCCAGGCTTTGCCTACTACTCCCCCGGCGATTTGAACCCGAAGGATAAAGACCGCGGCCGCGTCGGCGACCGCAAAGTCTACCTGCCCGACATCGTCTATCCAATCCGCCTGCAAACCGGCCTCGAACCCGCACCTGCCGGCAAACACGCCTTCATGAACTCCCAGATCTGGGGCTATGGCGGCGGCGGCTGGAACGGCAAAGGGGCAGCCGGTGGCAGCGAATGTGATCCACGCAATTTCAACCCCATGATGCAGCGCGACAACTTCTGCGAAGTTCGCGGCTGGGCCATGCCCATGTGCCCCTCGGGCCAAGGCCACCAAGGCCAGGACATCCGTCCGCCCAAGTGCGAAGACAACAAATGGGAGGTCCTCGCCGTCGTCGACGGCATCATCACCCAGGTGACATCCAACACCACCGTCCGCCTCAAAGGCGGCGACGGCACCGAATACTACTACCTCCACATGCACCCGGACTCGATCAAGGTGAAGGACGGTAGCGCCGTCAAGCAAGGCGATGTCCTGGGCCGCATCTCCAACTTCATGAACGGTGGCCGCGAGACCACCCATCACCTGCACTTCCAGGTCTCCCAGTCGGTCCGCATCGGCAAGGACACCCAGCGCGTTTACGTGCCGGTGTTCTCCTCCCTCATCGCCGCCTACCGCCGCTCCAAGGGCCTCGACAGCGGCATCGATGCGGCGGGCAACCTGATCCCCGACCCCGCCCGCGAAGTCAGCGTTACCCCGGTCGACGCGCCCGCCCCTGCGTTCGTGACGTGGCCAATCCCCAACGTCACCGGCACCGACGGACAAGCGCTGCCGCCGCTCTCGGTCGTCCAGTACTTCAAACCGAAAGACCCCAAGACCACCGTCAAATACGCAGCCACCGGCCTGCCCGGCAGCTTGACGATCAACGCGTCGACCGGCGCCATCAAAGGCAATTTCGACGCCAACGCCTCCAAGGGCGGCACCAACGGCGCCTACACCGTCACAGTCATGGCCGACGACGGCAAAGGCAACACCGCCCAGCAAAGCTTCACCATTCAAACCGGCAAATCGCCCCCCGTCATCGGCACCGCAACACGCGGCAAATTCTACAAAGACGGCGGGCGTGTCCTGATCGATGCTGGCGCTGCCTTCCTGAACCCAAGCGGCTTCCGGCTCACCTATTCCGCAACCGGCTTACCGCCCGGTGTCATCATTGTTCCCTCGACGGGCCGGATCAGCGGCAGGCTGTCAAAAACCGCCTCCAAAGGCGGCAGCAACGGCGGCGTCTACTCCGTCACCGTAACCGCCACCGACGGCAAGACCACCCCGGTCAACGAACGCTTCACCATCACCGCCGAACCCCAAACAGATCCCAACGCGGTCGTACCCGACCTGCCGCCGCCCGTGGTCTCGATGGCGCTCCCCTCGATCCGCGCCTTCAACGGCCAAGCCATCACCAATATCAACGCTGCCGCCGGCTTCTCGGTCTGGTACGGCGCAAGCCCGCTGCGCTACTCGGCCGTCAGCCTGCCGATAAACCTGACCATCGACCCCGACACCGGCATCATTTCCGGTGCCCTCGCAGACAACGCCTCCAAAGGTGGCGACAACGGTTCCTACACCGTCAAAGTCATCGCCGATAACGGCGAAGGCGGTACTGCCTCGCAAAGCTTCATCATCACCGCCCGCAACGCCCCGCCGGTCCTCTCCACTCCCACGATCAACAAGACCTACAACGAAGGCGAAACCGTCGATATCAGCGTCGGCAGCGCGTTCGCAGCGCCCGATCCAACCGTCCTCAGCTACACCATCAACGGCCTGCCGCCCGGCCTCACCTACTCTCGCACGTCTGGCCGGGTATCGGGCAAAATAGCTCCTGGTGCCGCATCGAGCGGCCAAGCGGGCATCTATACCATCCAGTCCACCGTCGACGACGGCAAAGGCGGCACCGCCTCGCAAACCTTCACCATCACCGCCGTCACTCCGCCGCCCCCCCCACCGCCAGCACCGGAACCCGTGAAACCAACGCCACCGCCAGCGCCGGAGCCCGTGAAACCCACGCCACCGCCAGCACCGGAACCCGTGAAACCCACGCCGCCGCCAGCGCCGGAGCCCGTGAAAC
>JANOVN010000015.1:0-3708 GCA_031417455.1 Hyphomicrobiaceae bacterium
CATTGCTGTCCATTCACTCAGCTTGCGGATGCCGGGCGGGCCTTCGAGCGCGCAGCTAGCATTTGCCGGAACCACGACTTCGTAGCCCCACGGTTGGCCGAGGACCCAGCCTTTTTCCTTGAGCTGTTTGGCGGCGGATGCGAGTGCATCCGGCACCGAATGGGCGAGGTCGATGCGGCCATTGCCGTCGAAGTCGGTGCCGTTTTTGAAGTACTCGGTCGGCATGAACTGCGTGAGGCCGACCGCGCCCGCCCAGGATGATTTCATATCCGCACGCGGCACGCCGACGGCTAGCATACGCAGCCCCGCGATGAACTCGGCGCGAAACATCTCGCGGCGTTTGCCGATGTAGGCTTGCGTCGCCAGCACCCGGATCGCGTCGTTGGGAAGCTTGTAGGTGCCGAACGCTGTCTCGCGGCCCCAGATCGCCAGCAGGCCATAGCGGTCCACGCCAATCTCACGTTCGATGCGTTCCAGCGTGGTTTCATGCTGGGCGAGCAGCGTTCGGCCCTGACTTGCCAAGCTCGCCAGTGTATCGGGGCGGATGTAATTTTGCGCCGGTTGAGTGAACTCGGCTTGGCCGCGTTCTGGAACCTGCTCTTTGCCGGGGATCACCAGATCGGGCAGCGACATGTCCAGCGTCAGGCCGGCGATGGCCTCGTCGAAGATTTTGCGGGGAACGCCCTGGGCGCTTGCCTCCGGCCACACGCCCTCCAGGAAGGCGGCAAATGTTTCGGCGCGGGCGCTGCTGGCGGTCGCAACCAGGCAGGCAAGAGTTGCCGCGCGGGCCCATTGCAATGTCGTGCGTGTCACTCGTCGGTCTCCGGTCGCCATAATCTGGGGCGACTTGTAGCTGATTTGGAGCGCGAGCGTTAGACAGGACGCAGGCGGAATTGGGGCAGCGTGGCTGGGCGCTGCGGCGGCGCTCAGTGCGCTCAGCCGGTACAAGGTGACGCTGGATTGAAGGGTATCGGCCCGAGCCCACACATGTCATCGTCCGCAGAATTCATGAGGAGATGGCATGACGCTCGCGGCGTTGGGTTGGAATGAGAGTTGGCGGCTGAAGTTTGAGGCAGCGACAACGGCAGGGCTTGTTCCTGGCCGCGTAGTTGGCGAGCATCGCACGCACTATCAGGTCGCGACCGACGAGGCCGAGGTGGCGGCTGAATTGACGGGGCGGCTGCGCAATGCGGCTGGTCAGCGTTCGGATTTGCCGGGCGTGGGCGATTGGGTGGCGCTGCGGCTCTCGGTTGGGGACGGCCCAGCCAGCATTGAGGCTGTGTTGCCGCGTGCGAGCGAACTTATCCGCAAGGCTGCGGGTGAGACGCGGCCACAGTTGATCTCGGCGAACGTGGATACGTTTTTTATCGTCACGGGCTTGGATGGCGATTTCAATATTCAGCGCATCCAGCGGTATGCCGCGCTGGTGGCGACCAGCAAAAGCCGACCCGTGATCGTGGTCAACAAAGTTGATCTTTCGAAGGATGTGGCAGGCGCGAAAGCACAGATCGAGGCAGCGGAGCCGGGCATAACGATTCATGCGATCAGCGCGCGGGATAGGGCGAGTGCGGCCGTACTGGAGCAATATTTCGACGGCGGAAAAACGATTGCGCTGATCGGGTCGTCGGGGGTGGGCAAGTCGACGTTGACCAACGCGCTTCTCGGGCGGGACGCGCAGGCGACGCAGGAGGTCCGCTCCTACGATAGCCGGGGCCGCCACACGACGACGCACCGGCAATTGTTCATGCGCGCGCAGGGCGGCACGCTGATTGATACGCCGGGGATGCGCGGGCTCGAATTGTGGACTGAAGTTGTGGTCGAGCAGCCGAATTTTGCCGACATCGAAGCGTTGGCGCTCGAATGCAAATTCCGCAACTGCGCGCATCGCAACGAACCGGGGTGCGCCGTGCAGGCAGCGATTGCGCGGGGGGAAATGGAGGCAGAGCATCTGGCGGCGTATGGGAAGGCTGGCAACCAGAACCGGTAATGCCAGATCGGGCTAAATGCGCCAGCCCTTCCTGACACCTGGAGTCAGAACGACCAGCGGTTCCATGTCTCTGGATATGCTGGTGCCATCAAGCGGACGCGTTGTTCAATCCATTGAGGCACGACCGGGCGCGGATCGATACCATGGCCTCGGGGTGTGCTCTGACGAAGTGACCAAGCGTCGATCGGACGGCCTCTGCGTGCAGCACATCCCCGCGCTGCAGCGCCCAGTTCACGTCATCGGCCATCATAGCACCGATCCGCCGGTAGCCTTCGGGTTGGGACAGCAGATATTCCGCGAGAGCCGCAGCGACAATTTCGGGAATATGTTCATGCTCGGCGACCGCCAGCACCTCTGGCTCATTCAGGCTGCATAGTCCGATGCAATCGTACAGCGAGATCATCGCTTCCTCCTTCAAGTCTCGAAAACGACCCCAACCTTCTTTTCATGCAGAGGACTATACGCTTGTAAGGCGGCAATAATATGCGGTCGCCGTGCGATGCAAAATAATGCATTAAAGGCTACTGAGCGCTGTCGCCGGGATGGAAAAAGTAGTAGCGTTAAGGGATGGACGCGCATGTGGCCGACGAGTTCGCAGGTGCGGCATAGCTCGACGAAAAGCGGTCACGGGTGCCTTTGATCGAATAGGAGACCCTTATGAAACACCTTCGATGGGTCGTCATTGCTAACGTCGGCCAGTCTGCGGCAGCAAAGCGGACCGACAGCTGTGGCGACATGGAACAGCTTGAATTGATGGACTTGATCATCGTGTCTGAGCACGAGACAAAAACGGCGGCAGAGCAGGAGGCGCATCACCGCAGCGCACTCGGCGATGGCTGGGTTTATGACGTCATGTCGCGGTACGACTATGACACCCGTCAACTGCGAGGCGGTAGGCGCGCCGCCTAGAGCCTAGTCGTTTGAGATGGACGCTCGTTGCGGACATCGAGAACGTGAATCAGTCTCGAAAAGCAAGAACTTAGAGCCGGGGTGGACGGTCGGACCTGTAGGTTGGGTTAGCGCAGCGTAACCCAACATCTTGGTTGCAACCGGACGCGTTGGGTTACGGTGCAAAGCGCACCTAAACCAACCTGCGAAGTGACGAAGTTAGCCCACCGGCACGCCCGTCATCTCCTCGAAGTGTTCCTTGGTGACGCCGGGGGCGAGTTCGATTAGGCGGAGGCCGGTGGGGCCGACTTCCATGACGCCTAAGTCTGTGATGATCATCGAGACGACGCCGACGCCGGTGAGGGGCAGCGTGCACTCGGGCAGAATTTTCTTGTCGATGGTGCCGTCTTTTTTCTTCGCTGTGTGCTCCATCAAGACGATGACGCGCTCGACGCCGGCAACCAAGTCCATCGCGCCGCCCATGCCTTTGACCATCTTGCCGGGGATCATCCAGTTGGCGAGGTCGCCGCGGTCGGTGACCTGCATCGCGCCGAGAATGGCGAGATCGATGTGGCCGCCACGGATCATGCCGAAGCTGTCTGCCGACGAAAAGAAGCTTGAGCCGGGCAGCGTGGTGACAGTCTGTTTGCCAGCGTTGATGAGGTCGGCGTCGACCTCGTTGTCCTTGGGGAAGGGGCCGATGCCGAGCAGGCCGTTTTCAGACTGCAGCATGACGGTCATGCCTTCGGGGATGTAGTTGGCGACCAGCGTCGGCATGCCGATGCCGAGGTTCACATAATAACCGTCGCGCAGTTCGTTCGCGGCGCGCTGCG
>JANOVN010000016.1:0-4515 GCA_031417455.1 Hyphomicrobiaceae bacterium
GCTCTTGGGCGAGATAATATTGAGAGGATAAAGCTTGGCCTGGCCGGGGTTGGTTTCAGGCGATTCGCGCGGTGGAATGTAGCCCGGCAACGGATCTACCGCTTCCCCCGATTGCTCGGCCTCATACATCATCCGGAAGGGACCAGCGACGAAGTTTTTGGCGTCGTGGAGCAGGAACTCGACCTTGCCCGAGGGCGTCGGGAACTTGCCGTCCTTGTGGGGCGTCCGCGTGTCGGCAGAACCGACGTCGATTTTGAAGAAGCCGTGCTGCTTGAAATAGGCCATGTCGACGCCAGCCATCTTGGGATCGTCCCAGTTGATGAACTCGGCGCACAACTCGCTGTCGGTCAAATTAAAGATACGGTCTGTAAAGCCCATCTCCTTGGCAAGGCGGCGCCACATTTCACTCGTCGGCAGGCATTCGCCCGGCGGTTCGACGGCCTTCTGGTTGTAGGTGAAGTAAAAGTGCCCCCAGGACCACATCATGTCTTCGGCTTCGCCAGCCATGGCGGCAGGCAGCACGATGTCGGCGTACTTAGCGGTGTCGGTCAAGAAGTGTTCGGCGACCACAGTGAACAGGTCTTCGCGCTTCAGGCCTTCGACAATTTTGTTGGTTTCGGGCGCTTGGGAGACTGGGTTGGTGCAATAGACGAACATGCTCTTGATCGGTGGGTCGAGCTTCATTTCGCCGGTAAGCGCTTGGCCGAGACGGAGGTTGTTGACGACGCGGGTGCCGGGCTTGATCCAGTCGGCGCGCGAGACCTTCGCCCAATCGACGGGGAAGTCCCACAACGGCATCTGCAGCAGGCCGCCACCGACGTGTTTCCAGGAACCGACGAGGGCTGGGAGGGCACATGCGGCACGGATCGCCTGACCGCCACCTGCGCTGCGTTCGAGTGCGACGCCAAGGCGGATGGCGGAGGGCTGGGCGGTGGCAAAGCCGTGGGCGAATTTGGCGATGTCGGCGGCTTTGACGCCCGTGATTTTCTCGACATACTCGGGCGTAAACTCGGCGGCACGGGCTTTGAGCTCTTCAAAGCCATGCGTGTGGTTGGCAACGTAATCGGCGTCGACGAGGCCCTGCTGAATGATGGAATTGATGAAGCCCATGGCGAGAGCGCCGTCAGTGCCGGGCTTGGGGCAGATGTGCCAGTCTCCCGCTTTGGCGGTGCGGGACTTATAGCTGTCGATGACGACAATTTTAGCGCCGCGCTTTTGCGCTTCGAGCACGAACGGCCAGTGATGCAGGTTGGTCGAAATCGAGTTGCAGGCCCAGATGACGATGAACTTGCAATGGACGAAGCTCTCGGGGTCGACGCCGCCGGTCGGGCCGACGGTCAGCAGCCATGCGGTCGAGGAACCTGACGCGCAGAAGGTCTTTTCATTCACCGTGGTGCCGAGGCGATTGAAGAACGGGTCGCCGGAGTTGATGCCTTGCACGAGGCCCATGTTGCCAAGGTAGCTTTGCGGCATGATCGCCTGCGCGCCGTATTTCGCGATGGTTTCGCGCCAGTTCTTGCCGATCTCGGCGATAGCCTCGTCCCAGGTGATGCGGGTGAATTGCTTAGATCCCTTCGGCCCGGAGCGCCGCATGGGATAGAGCAGCCGTTCTGGGTTGGCGTGGTGGACGTCGAAGTCCTTGAGCTTTACGCACAGACCGCCGCGCGTCATCGGGTGGTTTTTCTTGCCGTGCACACCGACGAGTTTGCCGCCTTTGACCTCGTAATCCATGGCGCAGGTGTCGGGGCAATCGTGGGGACAGGCCCCGTGGAAAGTCTCAGGCTTCACCTGCTCGTTCATGGCCGTCCACTCCAACGATTTCGACTTAAGTCATGCGGCAAGCTGGCATAGTGAAGGATCGTGCGCAAGGGGCGGGTTTGAGCTTCAGCCCTTCAGCAATTGCTCATACGCGTCGTGCGGTCCGATCCAAAACCACGTTACGGTGTCCTGCTGGAGAAGTCCCAGCGCCCGATATCGCAGGCCAATCCGTACCGAATAGACTGGCTCCTGGTTACTCACCCGCTTGAAGTTCAGAGCTGGATGCGACGGATCGGTGCTGAACTGAAGATAGCCCGCCGCGCATGTTGCTGGACGTCAACGGACAGGCTTTCAAACCGCCGCCAGAATTTTAGCGTGGTTTTTGACTTCACTATTTTGAAGGATCGAAGTCGAGCACATCGCCTTTCGAAATATCCTCGCGGGCTTCGGCGGCGAGACGGGAGAGAAGCGTTTCCGAGCGCGGATCGGCAAGCACTTCATCCCAGCGCGCGTCAGCTTCAATACGGTCAAGCACGACGCGCGCGATAGCTTCCTGCTCGGCTTCAGGCAGCTTGACGAGGGCAGCAATGGCTTTGGTCACAAGGGCGTTCATAAACGTAAATTACGCCAAGTCATCGTCAGTGTCACCTGCTCTCAGATTTGACGGATCGCCATGACGAAAGAAAGGGGCGTTATAGCCCTTGCGATCAGCCCCCAGCCTTCGCCTTTTCGTACAAAGGCAACACATCCTTGATGTTGTCTTTAAAAGTTTGGATGCGGGTAGTGCCGGAGGGGTGGGTGGAGAGCCACTGCGGGGGAGCACCCTTAGCGGCGGCGCTCATCTTCTCCCACAGGTGAACACCGGCACGGGGATCGTAGGCGGCACGCGCCGCGAGTTCCATGCCGACGAGGTCTGCTTCGGTTTCATCGGTGCGGCTAAAGCGGCGGCCGAGGAGGTCGCCGCCGACCTGGGCCAACTGTCCGACGTTGCCGCCAATCAACAATCCGGCCGCAATCGCGCCGACGTTGGTGATGGTCGATTTGGCGGCACGGGCACGCGAGTGTTCGCGCAAGGCATGTGCGATCTCGTGGCCGACGACGAGGGCGATTTCATCATCGGTCATCTGCAGCTTGTCGATGATGCCGGTAAACACGACGATCTTGCCGCCGGGCATGCAGAACGCGTTGATGGTCGGCGAATTGATGACGTTGATTTCCCACTTCCAGGTCTTGGCGCGCTCGTTGAACTTGGCGGCATGGGGGAGCATGTCGTTGGCGATTCTGCGGACGCGCTTGGTCGTCGCGTGGTTGTCGCCGAGGAGCGCCTGCTGTTGATAGGCCTTGCGGGTGAGCGCGTCGTATTGGAGACCGGCCTGCTGCTCCAGTTTTTCTTCGGAGACCAGGTTGCGCAGGATCGACATGCGGCCCACCTTGACGCCCTCAACGGGCTCCTTGGCGGACGCGGGCGCGGCTATCGCTGTGGCGACGATCAGGGCGGCCACCATTTTGCGCAGTGCGTTCATGTCTAGCTCTCCCAACACATCATGCTCATACTCTTCAACCACAGTATAAGAACTGAATGCGGACTTTTCCATGGGATTAGCGACAGCGGATCCATCTTGCGCACCTTGCGTATCCTTTCGGGGGGCCATACAGGATCAGCGATGCCCAACGACGATGATCGCGTAGAGCCAACACTGACGGCGAAAGTCGTTCAGCGGCTCGCCGACTTACCGGCTGCGCCATGGGACGCGTGCGCAAATCCCGATCCGGCGCGGTTCAATCCGTTCGTCGCGCACGGGTTTTTATCGGCTCTGGAAGAGGCAGGATGCGTTGGCGGACGGACGGGGTGGCGGGTTCGTCATGTGATCTTGGAGGACGACGCGGGGACGCTGCTGGGGGCCGCGCCTACATATCTGAAATCTCATAGTCGAGGCGAGTATGTGTTCGATCATGGCTGGGCCGATGCCTATGAGCGGGCGGGAGGGCGCTATTACCCCAAGCTGCAGGTGGCCGTTCCGTTTGCGCCTGTGCCGGGGCCACGACTACTCGTGCAGCCGGGGCCACAACATGACCTGCACGAGGCGCAGCTCGCTTCGGCACTGGCGGCGTTGACGCAGGAAAGTGCGGCTTCGACCCTGCATGTGACGTTTGTCGAAGAGGCGTGTTCGGCGCGGCTTGCCAAGCTCGGGTTCCTGGTCCGGACGGGGCAGCAGTTTCACTGGACGAACGTCGGCTATGGGTCGTTCGACGAGTTTCTGGCCACATTTGCATCGCGCAAACGCAAGGCCGTGCGCAAGGAGCGCGAGCAGGCGGTTGCCAACGGGATCGAGATTGAACGGGTGACGGGGTCGGACATTACCGAGGCCCACTGGGACGCCATGCATGCGTTTTACGTGGATACGGGCAGCCGCAAGTGGGGGCAACCGTATTTGAACCGGGCATTCTTTTCGCTGCTGGGGGCCGCGATGGCGGACCGGTGCTTGCTGGTGTTTGCCAAGCGGGGCGCGCGGTTGATCGCGGGCGCGCTCAATCTGATCGGTGGCGACACCCTGTATGGCCGATACTGGGGGGCAATCGAGCAGCACCCGAGCTTACATTTCGAGGTCTGCTATTATCAGGCGATTGCGTATGCCATCGAGCACGGGCTGGCTCGGGTAGAGGCGGGTGCACAGGGCGAACACAAGCTTGCGCGGGGATATTTGCCGGTGACAACATATTCAGCACACTGGATCCCGGACCAGGGATTCCGGCAGG
>JANOVN010000017.1:0-12447 GCA_031417455.1 Hyphomicrobiaceae bacterium
AACTCAAAAAAACGCCCGCGCAGGTTAGACGGGAACCTTGGTCAGAGCCAAGAACAATCACTACCCGCCTTCGACACACGTCAGGCTTGCCTGACGCACGCAATATTGCTGAGATCACGAGCAGAGCGTAGTATCGAGCCATCGGCCCGCTGAGCTGACAGCGACGATGTGCCGATCCATCGCCCGCCGACAAACTCCCCGGACACACAGCCATAGAGAGTGACCGCCAATGACCACCGTACGAGATATCTTAAAGATAAAGGGTACCCAGGTTCATCACGTAACCCCTGAGACTTCCGTACTTGATGCGCTGAAGGTCATGGCCGAACATAACATAGGCGCACTGATCGTTCTCGATCAAGGGCTGCTCGCAGGCATCGTTTCCGAGCGCGATTATGCCCGCAAGATCATTTTGAAAGGACGAACCTCACTGGGAACCCCAGTTCGCGAAATCATGTCGTCACGTGTCGTATGTGCCCGCGGCGATCAAAACGTCGAAGAGTGCATGGCCCTCATGACCCAAAAGTCCGTGCGCCACCTTCCCGTTCTCGAACACAAGGAGGTCGTCGGCATTATATCAATCGGCGACTTGGTGAAAAGCATCATCGCCGATCAAAATTTCACCATCGAGCAGCTCGAGCACTACATTCAGGGCGCGCATTAACGTCTGAGCCAAAACGCAGCGGGCGCGCCTATTGAACTTGCAAGGCTCACCGGGCCAGATCGATGCGATCCCCGCCGGAGCCATTGACACGGAACCAGCCGGCGATGGCGCGGCGTTCGCGGCGCGCAACGCGAGCCTCGTGCGGAATTTCCTCCGACAACATGAGCACGACCGTACCAGCCAACGGCACGACTTCGGCAACCGGTTCGCCCTCCCCGCCCGCAGCCCATACCGCCAGCGCACCGCCATCTTCGCTGGTCCAATCCTCGTTCAGATAAGCAACCAGAGACACGACACGGTTGCGTTCACCGTGGAGGGCATCGATATGCCGCCGGTAGTATCCGCCGGGGGGATAGTGGAGAAACTGCGCTTCGAACTCAAACAGCCCCAGCATCAGGCGGCGATTAATCGCGAGCCGCACACGCTCCGCAAACGCGAGAAAGTGCCGCTCGGCCGCCGATTGGTCGTTGAACCAGCTTGATTGCGCTTGCCTCGCACTGGCTCGCAGCGTTTGCGCGTCCAGCATCTGCGCACGGGGCAGGTCGTGCGCAAGCCCGCCGGGCGTTGCGCCGCGCCCCACTCCAGCCACGACCATTTCGCCACCGTCCTCCCGCCGTCGCTGCTCGGCGACCAAGCTCGCCACCAGCGCAAGCGGCAACATGCCCGGGCACACCGAAAACCCCGCAGTGCCAAGCTCGTCCACCCCCGCCTGGATCCGTGCCGCTTCGTTGCTCTCAGCCATGTCGCCGACGTTTCCTATGCAGACCCAAATCGTATGCAGACCAGTGTCCTCTGCAAACCCGAGTTGACAGCATCAGCCCATCCCGACGGCGGCAATTGCAATAGCTGGCCCGACATTACTGAAGCCAAGGGTTGCAAACCAGCATTCGATGCTCTCACGAGCTCGAAGGTGAGGGCACCGGCTCGACGATAGCGGGCGTGTTCCCGCCAGTTATCATCCTGTCACCCGTCCATCCTGTCACCCGTGCATCCAGTCACCCGTCGCGCCTGGTTACCGAATGTCGGGCTTCTTTTCAGGTTTTGTCTCGGGCTTCTTCTCGGGCTTCTTCTCAGTCTTCTTTTCCGGCTTTTTCTCAGGCGCTTTCTTAGGCTTGTCTTTGACCACCGTCGGCTTGTGAGTTTCCTTTTTCGGCTTGATCTCTTTTTGCTCTTTTACCGGCTTATCTTTTGGCTTGTCCTTGACGACGACAGGCTTCTTTTCCGTTTTGTCGATCGGCTTCGTAACTGGCTTGCTGGTGTCTTTGGGCACGATCTTGGCTGGCGTGGTTGAAACGCAAGCCGACCCGTTCCAAACCTTGTCCTTGCCACACTTATCCGCCGGCTTTGCGATCAAGACACACTCGTTGCCAACCAGTTTCTGGTCAGCGCCGCACTTCTTCTGGCGAGTGATCTCTTCCCTAGGCTTGCAGCCCGTGCCGACACGGATCTGTCCGTCGGGGCACTTGGCAAGTGTAGTAGGAACGCCGTCCCCCACCACACAAACATTCTTGGAATTCAAGATCCAACCTTCCTTGCACGTCACGGGTTTCGGCGCATCGCCAGGGCATTTGCCATTGGCATCAAGCTTGGCACCGCCAATGCACGTTTCCGTCTTGGGCGGCAGTTTGCCGGTGTTGGTGCAGTTGCCATTGGCAGGCTTTGGCGATCCGTCTGGGCACTTTCCAATCGACACAGCGCCGCAAGTACCGTCTTCCAGCCTTGGCCCCTCGCACTTCACTGGCGGCGTGTCCTTGGGCTGGCACTTGCCGCTGGCAGGCATTGGCGAACCGTCCGGGCACTTCACTGGCGGCGTGTCCTTAGTCTGACACTTGCCACTGGCAGGCATCGGCGAACCGTCCGGGCACTTCACAGGCGGCGTGTCCTTGGGCTGACACTTGCCGCTGGCAGGCATCGGCGAACCGTCCGGGCACTTCACAGGCGGCGTGTCCTTGGGCTGGCACTTGCCACTGACAGGCATCGGTGAACCGTCCGGGCACTTCACTGGCGGCGTGTCCGTACACTTCCCGTTAAACGGAACCGGCTTTCCGTCTGGGCACAACTTCGGACGATCAATACAGCGCCCTTCCCGGTCGACGATCTGTCCGCGTGGGCACCCGCAATACCCATTGGCGGGCATCGGATTGCCGTCGGGGCATCTGGGCTGCGCATTGTCGGGACATCTGCGATCAAACGTCTTGAGCGACCCGTCGGGGCAACGCGCGATCACCTGGCAATAACCAAAGCGATCCCGCGGATAACCGTTCTCGCACGGCTCACGAACAATGATGATCGGCGGGCGTTCGCAGCTCTGCGTCGCAGGATTCCAATCCGAATTCCTAGGGCAAGGACAGCGTCCGTTTGCCAGCGGAGTCCGGCCATCGCTACAAATTCTCAGCGGCGGCACAAACAGCGGCGGCGGGGGGCCAGGGGGGATAAACGTCTCGGGCGGCAGGTCTGGCGGGGTGTCGACCGGCGGACGCCGCGGCGGAGTGCCTTTCTCTTCGCAGTTACCATTGCCGTCGGGCCTCGTACCCGGCGGACAACGCACGGGAGGCGGCTCAACCGGCACATTGGTGCAGCTGATAAAGCCTTGTTCACCAAAACCGTTGGAGCGTTCGCCCAGGAGTGCAAGTGCCGAGACTTCATTAGGCACAAGGAGCGGGTCGGCAACCACGACGCAGTTTTCTGCCAGCACGCTTTCACCCGGATCGGGCATATCCACCGTGATCTGGAATGTCTGGCTTTCGCCTGCCTCGAGCACGAGGTTGCCCGTACACGCAAATGGCAACGACGTTGGTTGATCGGTGCAAGGCAACTCGGGCTCGATTGAACGAATCCGAACCGGAGCGGTAACACCCGGCACCGAAATCTGATCCGACAGGGAAACCGGCGCGTCAAAATCGCTATTGCCGTTGTTCGTCACAGTGATTTCGAAAGTGCAAGGTTTTCCCGGCACGCACGTGGCAGGTGCCGTCTTCTCGATTACGATCGACGGCGTTCCGCCCTCCGCGCAACTTTCCAGCCCACCGAACTCTTCAGATAGCCGCGCGCAATTGCGGAAACCCACGTTGCCGTCGGCGACGATATCTGCCGTTGCAACGGTAACGGTTATGGTGCGCGATGTCCCCGGCAACAGTGAAGCTGCCGGCAATGAACATTGGAAATTCTCACTGGGAACTTCCGAGCAGACCCAATCGTCGCCGTCGACTTCGGCGTCGGTGATGGCCACGGGGTCGCCGGTGCCCGGCCCGTCGAGCACCCGAGTGATTTCTGTTACCGTCACGTCGACGACAGGGATCGCCGTCCCCGTATTGGATATCGTGATCGAGCAAACCACGTCGCTGCCGATGAGGGTTTCACCGCACGTCTTGTCGATGGAAACTTTGGCCCTACCTTTGACGGGCGGGGGAACGGCCGCGTCCTTGGGCAAACACGCATTGTAAATCGCCACGTCGCCAATGTGACCGTCGATTGCGGGATCTTCAAAGACCTTGTCGTGATCGATGAACCACGTTTCAACCGGGGGTACGTTAGCGGGCCGGATCTTGTCCTTGTACATGCCCTGTAGCCCGTGCACGATTTCGGGACCGCCGGGCACTTTGCCGATTGTCGACGCCCCGACGCGCAGGTGCTCACCGGTGGCCCAGACGGTCCTTTGGCACCGGCCAAGGTCTATCCGTCCGGTCTTGTCGTCATACCCATAGTTCAGCGCGACGCCGCCAGTGGTGGCGCGATGATCGGATTTGAGCCCCATCGCATATTCGCCGGGCTCTGCCTGCCAGCCATCCTTGGTTTGGACATAGCGCAGCACGACCGACTGCTGCGGCTTTGCAAACAGCGTGTAGTCATAGCTCCCGACCACCTCGCCGCGGCTTGAAAGATACAACACCCCTTCGGTGTCGAATTCCAGATGGGTGATGAGGTTCGTTGGCGCCGTGCTCTTGATTGCGAACTCGCGCCGCGCATCCGATCCAAATACCGCCCCGCTCCCCAGCGATACCGACCAGACCTCGGGTCCATCGGTCGTCGCGTAATAAAGCCTGCCGCCTTGGACCGCCACGCCGTAGACGCCACGCCGGATGTCGGCAAAGCCCCACGTTCCAGCGTCTTCCGAACTGAATGTCTCGCGGGTGATATCGCCGCGTCCTGCCTCGTCGAAAGCAACCGCGTCTAGCCCGCCTGCTGGCCGCCCCGCAGTACCGTGATCGAACGTCGAGGTGATCTGGCCGGTCTCCAGCGAAACCGAATGGATCATGCCGGTTTCGAGATCACTGACGAACAAAAACTTCGATTGCGGACCAACCTTGATATTGCCAAGTCCAGCGCCGCCATTGTCCTTCCCGCCGGTCTTGATATCCGCAAACAAAGAAATGTCGCCGGTCTTGCCATCGACCTTCCAAATGCTGCCGGGTCCGCCCTTGCTACCAAACTGGCCCGGCATGAATCGCGCACTGGGCTCGCCCTTCACGGTGCGCCGGAAACTGCCGTCCGCCTCTTTCACCACAATCTGCAACCCGTAGGCCGACGTGGCCGACAAATAAATGTCCGGGCTCCGCTGCGGTCCGTTGGGGAAGGCAAGCGCGATGCCGAATACCTGCCCCAGATTTCGCGCTCTTCCTTCAAAAACGACGGGCACGTCAACGAGTTGCGCCCTTGGTCCCGACCCTAGATTCTGCAGATCGTGGATGCGAGCCGAGATTGCGTCGAGATCGATAAAAGTGCGGTCGAGCGGATGGACGTCGACGGGAACATCCACCGGAACCTTGGTTCCAGAAAACCCGGTCACGACCGCATCACCGCGCCGCAACAACCCTGCCGTATCGGCAGGTTGAGCCATAACCGGGCTCGGCGCAAGACTGGCTACAGCTAACAATACGAAACCAACAAGCGAGACACGACACCGAAGCACGAACGAGTTTACGGCAGTCGAGTTCCACGCAAGAAACATGGTCATGCCCCGTCCAAGAAAAACACTTGAAACAAAAATTCTCAGCTCACTCATTGCTGAATGCTGATTACTGAACTGTCAACAACCATTGGTGAGCATTGGTCAATTTATCCGTGCTGGTGCGTAGCAAAAACAGATGAGTGGCGCGTTGCAGCAATGCTCTTGATACAGACTGCAACGACCGCCGCGATGAAACAGCGATAGTCATTCATGGCAGCTTACCCCCCGCTGACGCGCATCGCCGCTGAATGACGATCTTTCCCTATACGTTGGCCCTTTATAGTCGCCAGCTGGCCAGCCCACCAACAAAGATCCATTACTCGCAACGCCATGCAGTTAAAAATCAATGATATGCCTGTTTGCAATTCACGAGTGCCATAAAGTCTTAACCAGATGACAGCTTGGAGTGCGACACGTGTCGAGCCAACAATTGCAACAGCGAGGTCCGTGGAACCCCGGGATCGAACAGGCGTTGCCGGACGCCTTGCTCCCACTGTCAACGATCTTTGACCCGGCCAACGTATCGGCCAGCCTCAAGGAACTGCGCGGCCTCAGCGATCTGTGCGGCCTGTCCATCGAACGGCTTTCGACGTTCCGGCCAGAGCGCTTGGCCTTGCACGAAGTTCTCATCAAAGTGATGGCGGACCTCACGGTACCTGATGGAAAAAAGTACGAGGATCTGGGCGTCAATTTCCGCGCGATGACGGCAACAATTTTTGACAAGCATATTGCACCCGTCATGCCCCAAATCCGTCAGGCGTTCGAACAATTGAACCAAGACGCGGCGGCTTTCATCGACAGCGCGCAGATGCAGCCTCCCGGAACGGCTCAAAAAAGCTTGTCGCTCGACAGTGGCCGCAGCCGATGGTGGCACCCGTTCGGCAGTGGCGGCAAACCTGCTGTCAGGACCGCAATCGCGAGCCCCGAAATGGACGACCTCGCCACGATTGCTGGTTGGCGCAAACAGGGGGAGGCAACCCAACAGCCCTTCGAGCAGGCGTGCTTGCGAGCGCTTGTCACGATTGCCGATGCCATCTTTGCAAGGCGCGGGCGTCTGCTCAACGATACCTCGCTGATGACGGCTCTGGCGACCCGGCTCGTCGCCAACGACTACGGCAGTCTTTTGATCGGTCAGACGATTGACCCGTATTTCCGCGAAGCGGTCCTGACCGAGGGCTACCGGCTGCTGCCGCCAAAACCGCACCCCGTCATCATGAACGTCAAGGGCGCGTCGGCGTCGGGCAAGAGCACGATGCGCCCGCTGCAAAAACAGTTAGCGGGGCGGCTCGGTGTCGACTGGACGGACTTTGCGCTGATCAGCCCCGACATCTGGCGCAAGCACCTGCTGGATTACGACACGCTGGGAACCGCCAGGATCTATGCAGGAACTTTGACAGGACACGAAATCGAAATCATCGACAAGAAACTTGATCGCTATATGGCTCGCAAAGCCCAAGACGGGCGCATGTCGCATCTGCTCATCGACCGATTCCGGTTTGATAGCTTCTCCGAACGCCCCGATGAATCCGACGGCAGCCGACTGCTCACCCGTTTCGGCGACGAAATCTATATGTTCTTCATGATCACACCGCCCGAAGCAACCGTCGAACGAGCTTGGAAACGCGGCGAACAATTCGGCCGCTACAAAGCCGTCGAAGATCTTTTGGCCCACAATGTGGAAGCCTATTCCGGTATTCCTGGACTATTCTTCACCTGGGTCCACAAGGCAGACAAGAAGGTGCATTTCGAGTTTCTCGACAATAGCGTCGCGGAAGGTGAAAAGCCCGCGACCGTCGCTTTCGGCGTCAACGACCAGATGAACATCCTCGATCTCAAATGCATGTTCGACATCGACCGCTACAAAAACATCAACATCGAGGCACGCAGCCCGCAGGAAGTATATCCCCCTCAATCACGCCAGCGCACCGGGCCGCCCGGAGAATTCCTCACGCAATGCGTGCGGCAAATTCCGCTCATCAACTTCGCAAATCGCAAGACCGGCCAGATCTATGCGCGCATCCAGAACGGCAAATTTACCTGGTGGGACCGTGAAGCTTTCACGCAGGCCGTAACCGATCCAGATGCCAGATCGGCATTCGAGCAGCTGACGCAGCCGCCAAGCGGCTCGGGCAACGACACCCGCCTTAAAGCCGGCACAGAGCCCGCCCCGTTAAGCCAGACCCAAGGGCCCACCGTTGGGCAATGGCCGTAACCCTGAAGGAACTTCCCAGGCCCAGCGTGCGTTTCTACCCCAACGGAGGACCGCACATGCCCACAACCAAATCCAAACCCGAACAGGACCGCGACTTGAACAAGACGCTTGAGCAATCGTTCCCGGCCAGCGATCCAGCTTCAACAAATCAAACTGACGAAACGCCTAACCGGCCCATCGACCGCAAACCCGCAATCATCGACAAAAAGTCAGTTGACGCGCTTGCCAAGGAAGCTGACCGAAAAACACGTACTCGCGCCGATTGATCCGAAGACGGGCTAGCGGACACGACCGCCCCGCGCCAAGAGATGGCCCGCGCCAAGGGATCACGCTTGCTTTTGGTCAGCCATTACGGGTTGAGGCAAATGCACGGTTTCTGCATCGGCCTCGCCGCGATCCAAATCCGATGGCAAATCCTGGCCATCCCCTCGCGTTCCAAGACCTCGATTTCCAAGATTTCGATTTCCAAGACTTCGAATTCCAAGACATCGACCCTCCGGCGGCCAGACGTATTGATGAACTCTAACGAGTTGAGCCGTGCAAAAATACGGCTTTAGCGCATCTGGATGGAGCGCGTGGAAGGTCGCAACATCGCTGCGCGAAAACGCAATATCGACCAAGACGACTTCGCCTTGGCGGCGTCCCATTCCTATCGGCATCGTCCATCGAGGGGCAGCAATCAACCAAACTCGCCCCTCCTTTGAACAATCGTAATGATTTCTGCTGACGTACCGCTCCTTTTGTTTAACTTCATGTCAAACCGCTGCCATCGAATCTGGCGCAGGACATACATGAAAAGCGAAGCGCCGGTCGCCGTCCATGAGAGCGGACCGGACCAACAAAGGGGGGCCCAACGTGCTGATCGCCATTTTCGCCGACATCCACGCGAACAAGCAGGCCTTCGCGGCATGCCTGGCCGATGCAAAGAATCACAACGTCGGCAAGATCGTCCTGCTTGGAGACTACGTGGGCTACGGTGCCTCGCCCGAATGGGCCGTCGACAAAGTCATGGAACTTGTCGACAAAGGTGCCAGCGCCATTACTGGCAACCACGACACCGCCGTCACCGACAAGCACGAGGGCATGAATGCAAGTGCGGCCTCCGTCATCGATTGGACCCGCGTTCAGCTCAGCATGAACCAGCAGCAGTTCCTCGCCAGCTTGCCGCTCTCCATCCCCGACGGCGACCGCCTGTTCGTGCATGCCGATGCGAGCGCACCGTCGAAATTCCGCTACATCCTCGACCCCGAGGATGCCGCGCGTTCCATCAACGCCACGGCCGCCGAAATCTCCCTGACCGGCCACGTTCATAAGCCCGCGATCTACTCCATGTCGGCCACCGCCAAACTAACCGGCTTCACCCCCACAACCGGCGTCGCCGTGCCCCTCTTGCCCCGCAGGCGTTGGCTCATCACCGTCGGCTCGGTTGGCCAGCCGCGTGACGGCGACCCCGCCGCCGCCTACTCTATCTACAATACCGATAAACGCGAAATCACCTTCTGCCGCGTCGCCTACGATATCGAGGCGGCCGCGGCAGCCATTCATAAAAGCGGCCTTCCGGCGAAGTTCGCCGATCGCCTCTTCGTTGGGAGATAACGGCATTGGCACGACCTGGATTGTACACGGGTTCCGTCGTCGACGGCTTTTCAATCGTCGACTTGAAAAACCGCGGCGGCATGGCCTCGCTGTGGAATGTCACCCATCCCGACTATAAATTCCCGCTACTGATGAAGGTCCCCCATCTTCACGAGGGCGAAGATCCCGCCGCAATTGTGAGCTTCGAAATGGAGCAGATGATCTGGCCCCGGCTGAAAGGCGTCCACGTGCCGCGTTACATCGCGTCCGGCGACTTCTCCGCCCAACCCTTCATTGTCATGGAAATGATCCCAGGCAAGACGCTGCTGCAATACATTCCCGACCTGCCCTTGCCCTACGACAGGGTCATCGACATGGGCATAAAGATCGCCACCGCCCTCGATGACTTGCATCGCCAGCACATCATTCATCTGGACATCAAGCCCAGCAACGTCATGTTCCGCCCCTCCGGCGAAGCCGTCCTCATCGACTACGGCCTCGCCCATCACGACCAGCTTCCCGACCTCATGCAGGAGGAATTCCACCTCCCCTACGGCACCGCCCCCTACATGGCGCCCGAGCAGATCCTCGGCGTCCGCAACGATCCCCGCAGCGACCTCTTTGCCCTCGGCTCGCTGCTCTATTTCTTCTCAACCGGGGTCCGCCCCTTCGGCCAGGTCGACACCCTCAAAGGCATGAAGCGCCGCCTCTGGCGCGACCCCGTTCCCCCCCGCAAGCTCCGCCCCGACTATCCGCCGTGGCTCCAGGAAATCGTGCTCCGCTGCCTGGAGGTCAAACCGGCCTGGCGTCACCCGACCGCCGCCCAGCTCGCCTTCGACTTGAGCAACCCAAGCCAGATCAAACTTACCGCCCGGTCGGAGCGGCTGGTGCGCGATAACTGGATGACCGTCACGAAGCGTCGCTTCAATCCTGAGATCACCAAGGAAACCGCGACGCCAGCGCGCATGGCAACGCAAATCTCGTCAGCCCCCGTTATCGTCGCCGCCATCGACCTCCAGGAAGGCGCGGAGGCCACCAACGAAGCCGTCCGCGTCACGGCCGGCCGCTTACTCGCCAGCCTTCCTTCCTCGCGCCTTGCCTGCATCAACGTACTGAAACTGGGCATGTTCACCATCGACTCGACACTCGATGACGCTGGCCACAACAAACACGTCGACCGCATGGTCGCACTGCGTCATTGGGCCGAGCCGCTCAAACTCCCGCAAGAACGCTTGACCATCCACGTCCTGGAAGCCATCGACCCGGCCAATGTCATCTTGGACTTCGTCAACAACAACCGCGTCGACCACATCGTCATCGGCGCCCGCCAGTCCATCGGCATCCGCCACCTGCTCGGCAGCGTCGCTGGCAAGATCATGTCCGAAGCCTCATGCTCCGTCACGGTCGTCCGCCCGCCTCGCATCAAAACCATCGACGACGGCTCCGCCCAAGCCGCCCCCGAAATGGCCACCGCAGACTGACCAACCAATGTAGGGCAACCTCAAGCTTGTCGGGGCGATTTCCGGTGCGGTTGGCAGGATGTCTATAGAGGCCACATTTATCAGTCACAGCTCAATTGTCGCGCGAACAAAGCTGCACTTTCTTGACCCAGATCAACCTGTTCCAACGACTGACCCGCGATGACCGGCCGCACCCCAACCAAAGTCAAATCCGCCGCTCGCAATCTGGATCGCCCCGCGCTAAACCACATCCCTACCTTGGTCCACCACCCCAGACCGCCCGTAATCAATCCTGATCCAACAGGAGCCACGAGAACAAAATGTCATCAAAACCGACGGCCAAGCCGGTGGCACTTACTCAACCCGCCCCCGTACCTGCACATAAACCGACCCGCGCCGAAGTCGAGGCGGCCGTCCGCACCATCATCCTTTGGGCCGGCGACGATCCCTCCCGTGACGGACTGCACGAAACCCCCGCCCGCGTCACCCGCGCCTACGAAGAATACTTCAAGGGCTACAGCGAAGACCCAGAAGCAATTCTTCAGAAAACCTTTGAAGAAACCGATGGTTACGACAACATGGTCGTCCTGCGCGGCATCCGCTTTGAAAGCCACTGCGAACACCACATGGCCCCGATCATCGGCCGCGCCTGGATCGCTTACATTCCACGCGGTCGGGTCGTCGGCATTTCAAAGCTCGCCCGCGTCGTCGAAATTTACGCCAAACGCCTGCAGATTCAGGAAAAAATGACCGCCCAGATCGCCAATGTGATCGAACGGGTGTTAAAACCAGAAGGCGTTGCCGTGGTCATTAAAGCTGAACACCACTGCATGACGACCCGTGGCGTCATGAAGCCCGGCACCGACCTCGTCACCAGCCACATGACCGGTTCGTTCCGAGATTGCGCCATGACCCGCCAGGAATTCTTGTCGATGGTCGACGACTAACTCTTAAGTTGGGTCAGACGCCTGTGTGACCCAACACACCTTTCGGATACGTCACCTTGGTCAAATACAACCCCGTGGGCGGTGCCACCGTGCCGCACTTCGTCCGGTCGCGTGCCTCCAGCACCCGGCGCACATCGCGCACCGGCCAATGCCCCTCGCCAACCAGCTTCAAAGTACCCACCATCGACCGCACTTGATTGTGCAGAAACGACCGTGCCTCCGCCCAGATATGCACCTCATCGCCCGACCGCATCACGTCGAGCCGCTCCAGCGTCCTGACCGGCGACAGCGCCTGACACATGCTGGCGCGAAACGTGGTAAAATCATGATGTCCTACGAGATCTCGCGCCGCCGCATGCATACCCTCGCTATCGAGCGGTTGCGGCACCCACCACACCCGGTTCTCATCCAGCGTCGGTCGCGCGCGCCGCGCCAAAATCCGGTACAAATACTGCCGCTGCACCGCGCTGTGGCGCGCATCGAAATCTTCGGCCACCTCCACGCACGTCACCACCGCCGCCGGATGCGGCTTCAAATGATAGTTGAGGGCATCGCGTGCTTTTCCATGCGGCGCAAAAGTCCGACCACCTTGGTTGCACCGACGCTTTCGTGGAAGCTGGTTACGGCCAGCGGAACATTTA
>JANOVN010000018.1:0-3397 GCA_031417455.1 Hyphomicrobiaceae bacterium
CGACCACAAAGGCTACGTCAAGCGCATGCAGGCCGCCGTCCAGGCGCTTTCCGACAACACCAAAACGCTCGACATCAAGATCAGCGAAATGGTCAACCTGCTCAACAAAGGCGAGCCGGTCAAAATGTCCAAGCGCGCCGGCAACATCATCACCGTCCGCGACGTGGTGGACGCGGTCGGCCCCGACGCCGTCCGCTTCATGATGGTCTACCGCGCGCCTGAAACCGTGTTCGACTTCGACTACGCCAAAGTCACCGAGCAATCGAAAGACAACCCGGTTTTCTACGTTCAGTACGCAAATGCCCGCATTTCCTCCGTCCTGCGCAACACCCTCGGCACCTTCCCCGCCTTGACCGCCGAGTGCAATGCCGTGCGCCAGGCTGACCTCACGCCTCTGACCGACCCCGGAGAAATCGCGCTCATCAAAACAATGGCCGAATTCCCCCGCGTCATCGATGCCGCAGCCCGCGCCAAAGAGCCCCACCGGCTCGCATTCTACCTCTACGAGCTCGCCTCGAGCGTCCACGGACAATGGACCCGAGGCAACGATTCGCCACATTTGCGCTTCATACAAGCCGATGAAAATACAACCGCTGCACGATTGTCTCTATTAATCGCGGTTCGGCAGGTGATAACTTCGGGTTTAGGCGTACTGGGGGTACAGGCGCTGGAAGCCATGCGATAATCTAATGATTCGATGCACCCGGGCGGCGGCTGCGTCGAGCACGGTTTGAGGGTTTTTGAAATGTCACGATCAAACGGACCAGGCACCCCACCGAACGGTTGGCCCGCCGAATATCGTCCTGCCGAGGCGCCCGATCCCTATCAGGATCCCTATTACACGCAGCAACAGCGCCCTGCCGCTCCCCAGCCGGTGCAGCCACAGCCAACCCGCGCGCCCCGCATTCAAACCGCGCCACCGGCATCGCGCGTTCCCCAAACCGGCCTGCCGCCTAACCTGAACCAAGGCTTGGCAAACCAAGGCTTGCCCCAGCAGAATTATGCCCCGGCTTATCCCAGCCAGCCGCAGGCCCCCGCACAGGGCTACGGCCAGCAATACGCCCAACCGCCGCAGTATGCGCCGCAGGGCCAGTCCCCCATTCACCCCCAGCAGGCCTACGCACCTCAATACGCGCAGTCCCAGTCTCCTGTCGCGCGCCAGCAGCCCCCTGCCGATCCGCGCTATTCAGCCTTTGCAAACCACGACGCACCGCCAACGGCACGCCCCACTCAACCCGCGCAACAGCCGTCACACTATCCCCCGGCCTACACGCCGCCCCCCGCACCGGCGGCCTATGTACCCGAATCGACCGCCCGCCCGACCCAGCCGCCCCAACAGCGTGCGCCGTCGGCCTATGACCAGCAATGGCAGCAGCCCGCGCCACAGCAAACCGCACCGGCCTACAATCCTGCGGCAAGCCAAGCAGCAAGCGTAGACCCGCACGGCTACGACCTTGGCCACTACCAACCATCAAGCACGCCCGACCCGCGCACGCAGCGCCCGACAGCGCCTCCAGCGTGGACGCCGCATGCCGAACACGAAGCGAGCCAGCACGCCCCATCTCCCGGCTTTGCGCCGCAATTCCAGACCGATCCTCAAGCCCGCAACCAGGCCCTCGAACCGGTCCACGATGACGAATATGAAGATCACGAGCACGACGAAGAATACGAAGACTCCCCCCGCAAGACGCGTTACGGCCTCATTGCCGCGTCGTTGATCGCAGCAATCGCTGCTGGCGGTGGCCTCGCCTATGCCTACAAGATGTATGTCGCCCCCGCAGCGCAATCGGCGTCCGCTCCCGTCATCAAGAGCAACACCGGCCCAATCAAGGTCAAACCGGTCGATCCCGGCGGCACCAAATTCGCCAACGCCGACAGCAAAATGATGGAAAATCTGTCCGGCAGCGCCGACACCAATCCCGACGGCGGCCCCAAGGCCGTCAAAACCATGGTCATTGAGCGCGACGGCACCGTCGCCTCCGCCCAATCGGTCGCGCCGCCACCTCCCCAGGCCCCCGTCGCATCCGGCGGCGTCCCCGGCATGATCCTCGCCAATGTTCCTCCTCCCCGCCCGCCACAGGCCGCGCCTTCCGCAGCCGTGGCAGCCCTCGTCAATCCCCCGGCCGCCCAGCCAGCCGCCCAGCCCCAAGCCCCGCGTCCTGCTCCCAAGGTCATCGCCGCAGCAGCCCCCGCGCCCGCCGCCTATCCAGCCGACCCGGTCGACCAAGCCCCAGCCGCAGCGCCCGCTGCTGCCGTCAAAAAAGTCGTACCCAAGAAGATCACTCCCGCCGCTGGCCCAGCACCTGCACCTTCTGCCGTCGGTGGCCCTAAAGGCACCAGCGGCTTTGTCGCCGTCCTCGCCTCGGTCCCCGCGTCCAGCTCCAGCCGCGTTGAGGCCATGCAGCAATACGCCGACCTCCAGCAGAAGTTCGGCAGCGTCCTCGGCAGCAAAGCCCCCGACGTCGTCGAAGCCAAATTGGAAAAGGGCGTCTACCACCGCTTGATCGTCGGCCCGCCCGCCTCGCGCGACGCCGCAGGCACGGTCTGCACTCAACTCAAAGCCGCCGGCTACACCGCCGACTGCTGGGTGACGACGTTCTAAGGCCTCAAAAAGGAAGGGGTTTTGGGGGAAGCCGTTCCCCCAAATGGGGTCCGGGGCGATAGCCCCGTGTCATCCAAACCGCCCCGCACGTGTCATTAGCGCACCCACCGCCTGATTGGCGTCCCACCAACAGGAGCCTGCCATGCGCGACCACAGCGCCCTCATCACCGGACTTTCCGGCCTGAAACTCACCATCGACGAAGCGTCATTCCTGCGCCGCGAACGCCCCTGCGGCATCATCTTGTTCGCCCGCAATTGCGAATCCGCCTCCCAAATCCGCGCGCTCGTCGCGAGCGTCTTCGAAGCCCTCGCTACCACCGAAATTCTCGTCCTGATCGACCAGGAAGGCGGCCGGGTCCAGCGCCTCCGCCCCCCGCTCGCCCGCGCGCTCCCGCCTGCCGCCAACTACGCAGCCCTTTACGCCACCAACCCCGCCCGCGCCTGCCAAGCCGCTTTTGATGCCGCCCGCCTCGTCGCCACCGAACTGCGCGCCCTGTCGATCAACTGCAATTGCGCGCCCGTCCTCGACCTCCCCGTTCCCGGCAGCCACGACATCATCGGCGACCGCGCCTACGGCTCAACTGTGCATCAGGTCGTGGCCCTCGCCGAAGCCGTCGCCCGCGGCCACATCGCTGGCGGCGTCGTCCCGGTTATCAAGCACATCCCCGGCCCCGGCCGCGCCACCGCCGACAGCCACCTCGACCTGCCCATCGTCACCGCTAGCCACGCCGAACTGTCCGCGACCGACTTTGCCCCGTTCCGCGATCTCGCCCACATGCCGGCCGCCATGACCGC
>JANOVN010000019.1:0-3258 GCA_031417455.1 Hyphomicrobiaceae bacterium
GCCGTCTTGAGGCTGCGCTCCCACCGGCTCTGCCAATGGTCCTCCCCCGAACTGGACCAGCCCGGAATAATCAGAATATCAGCCTCGGCGGTGCGCATCGTCTTTCTCAGGTCCTAAAAAGACTGAGGGTGCGGGAGCTGCGCTCCCGAGCGGGTCAAGGGCGGCAGTCCTGTTCGCCCAAGCGAAACGGGACCTGCTCCACTTAACAATCAAGCCCGCCCGAACACCCGCTTGAAAATAGTGTCCACATGCTTGGTGTGATAGCCCAGATCAAACATTGCCTCCAGCTCGGCAGCCTTCAGCTTCGCGGAAACCTCAGGATCGGCCTTCAGTTCGCTCAAAAAGTCCGCACCCCGCTCCCAGGTCTTCATCGCGTTACGCTGCACCAGCGTGTACGATTCCTCGCGCGAGCACCCAGCCTGCGTCAGCGCCAGCAGCACCCGCTGCGAATTGTGCAGCCCCGCGAGCTTGTCCAAATTCTTCTTCATGTTGGCTGGATACACCACCAGCTTCTCGATCACGCCCGCTAACCGGTGCAACGCGAAGTCGAGCGTTACCGTCGCGTCCGGCCCGATCATCCGCTCAACTGACGAGTGCGAAATATCCCGCTCGTGCCACAGCGCGACGTTCTCCATCGCCGGCAACGCATACGCCCGCACCATCCGCGCCAGCCCTGTCAGGTTCTCGGTCAGCACTGGATTGCGCTTGTGCGGCATCGCCGACGAGCCCTTTTGGCCAGGTGAAAAAAACTCCTCCGCCTCAAGTACTTCCGTCCGCTGCAAGTGGCGCACTTCGATTGATAGCCGTTCGATGGACGACGCCACAACGCCAAGCGTCGCAAAATACATCGCGTGCCGGTCGCGCGGGATGACCTGCGTCGACACCGGCTCGGGCACCAGTCCCAGCTTGCCAGCCACGTATTCCTCAACGAACGGATCGATGTTGGCGAAGGTCCCAATCGCGCCCGAAATCGCGCACGTCCCAACTTCCTTGCGTGCCGCCACCAGCCGTTCGCGATTGCGTTGGAACTCGGCGTGCGCATAGGCAAGCTTGACCCCAAACGTCGTCGGCTCGGCATGAATGCCATGCGACCGCCCGATGGTGATCGTATCCTTATGTTCGAACGCCCGCTTTTCCAGCGCCGCCAGCAACCGGTCCACGCCCGCGATCAGCAAATCCGCCGCCCGCACCAACTGCAAATTGAGGCACGTATCGAGCACGTCCGATGACGTCATCCCCTGATGCACAAACCGCGCGTCAGGCCCCACAAACTCCTGCAAATGCGTGAGAAACGCGATAACGTCATGCTTGGTCACTCGCTCGATCTCATCGATCTTGTCGATGTCAAAAACCGCAGCCGATCCCTTCTCCCAGATCGTCTTGGCGGCCTCCTTAGGGATAATCCCCAGCTCCGCACACGCAGACGCCGCATGGGCCTCGATCTCAAACCAGATCCGGAACCGCGTCGCCGGCTCCCAAATGATGGTCATCTCAGGGCGTGAATAGCGCGGGATCATGGGCTCAGCTTTCGGTCATTTCCAATCGAGCCGCGAGGGTTAGCAGATCAGCCGCCAGAAGCAAACGCGGTCAAGCAGTTGGCACGCATCCGTTATCGGAATGGTCGCGTTGATGCAGCGCCTCCCAGCGGAGCGCGAGGTTGCCCTCGCTCGCAGCTCCATATATTGACCCTCCTTCGTGGCCGCATCCAGGTAATTCATGACCACCCCGTCCCCCGACCTGCAAGCCATCGTCCGCGAGATCGCCGCGGGCATGGCCAGCCGCGCCGACCGTGGCGAGGTCGCGACCTACATTCCAGAACTCGCCAGCGTCGACGCCAACAAATTCGGGCTTGTTGTCATCGATAATGACGGCAACGTCGCCGCTGGCGGCGATGCCGACGTGCCCTTCTCAATTCAGTCAATCTCGAAAGTCTTCACCCTCACCCTCGCGCTGGGCAGATCCGGCGACCGCCTTTGGAGGCGCGTCGGTCGCGAGCCATCCGGCAGCCCGTTCAACTCCATCGTCCAGCTGGAAAACGAACGCGGAATTCCCCGCAATCCTTTTATCAATGCGGGCGCCATCGCCGTCACGGACAGCATCCTGTCCGGCCACAAGCCCAAGGAAGCGCTGGGCGAAATCCTCCGCTTCATGCAGTTCCTAGCCGACGACCCATCGATCACCATCGACGAAGCGGTCGCCGCCTCCGAGCAGCGCACCGGCTTTCGCAATGTCGCTCTTGCCAACTATATGAAGTCCTTCGGCGTCCTTGAGTGTCCGCCCGAGCATACCCTTGGCGTCTACTTCCACCACTGCGCAATTGCCATGTCCTGTCGTCAGCTTGCCATGGCGAGCCGCTTCCTTGCTCACGATGGCCGTCACCCCGCCACTGGCCTGCAAGTCGTCCAGGCCGAACGCGCCCGCCGCATCAATGCGATCATGCTGACCTGTGGCCACTATGACGGTTCGGGCGAATTCGCTTATCGCGTCGGCCTGCCCGGCAAGAGCGGCGTCGGCGGTGGCATCCTGGCCATCGCGCCGGGCAAAGCCTCCATTGCGGTCTGGTCACCCGGTCTTGATCCCTCGGGCAACTCGCACCTGGGCCGCATCGCGCTCGAAAGCCTCAGCAAGCGTCTCGGTTGGTCCATTTTCGGTGCGTAGTCCGTCCGCCTTCATCTACCGCCGAGGCAAAACGTCTGCTTCGTGAAGAGCCGCTTCGTGATACCAGCACCCGCCTCCTGCAGACCCCGTATCTGCGGCCTGCGTCCGATCAAGCGTGAGCTTAGCCTCGACGGCCTTCCTGTCGGCCCCGGCGCGCCCCTTCGCTGGGAACGGGTAGATCTTAGCGGTTTCACCGCGAAAACTCGTGGCCATTGCCGTCTCCTAGTGCTTCGCGCCCCGACGCAGCATCAACATAGCAAAAAATACTGAATCTGCACAGCAATTGTGCTGTTTGCCTCAAAATAATCAGTTTTTGCCTGTATTTTGTGCATTAATGGGTTTTGCCCGTGCAGATCGCATGCGTTTAAAACGCCTCGGACGCGACTACGTTCCAGAAGTGCCGCGACATTTGCGCAAAGCCCCGCCAAGCTTGGAGGATAACTGTCCGCTGGGCCCCTAAGAGTGTGATCGCATTCGCACTTTTCTGGCGCCAGTGTGAGCTTATTCACAGCCTCGCCACCTTCAGTATCGGACTGCAAATCGCCCGGCGTGGTCGGTCGCGTGCCTCAGGCCGAGGCAGTGGCCAGATCTGGCACATTA
>JANOVN010000020.1:0-9496 GCA_031417455.1 Hyphomicrobiaceae bacterium
CAGGGGTCTTGGACCCCTGGACCCCATGACTTGGGACATTGATGCTGCTATCTCTTCCGCGCCGATCAACATTTGTGAGATCACTCCCATGATGCGCCTCTATTCCGCTCCTGCCTCCCCGTTTGGGCGCAAGGTCAAAATCACGGCGATCGTCAAGGGCCTCAAGGACCACATCGAGAACGTGCATGGCGATACGCGCGGCGCCCACAATGCCGAACTTGCCGCCGCCAATCCGCTGCAGAAAATTCCAGCACTCATACTCGAAGACGGCACGCACCTTTTCGACAGCAAAGTCATTTGCGAATACCTCGACACCCTGGTGCCGATCCCGGTGCTCATCCCGCCGTCCGGCATCCCGCGCTTTCGCTGCCTGACGCGCGGCGCGCTCGCCGACGGCATCATGGAAGCCGCCGTGCTGATCGTCTACGAGGAGCGCTACCGCCCCGCCGAAAAGCGGGTGCCGGAATGGATTGCCCGCCAGCAGGTTAAGATTGATGGCGGTTTGGCAGCCCTCGAAGCCGGCCCCCCGGAATGGTCCAGCTTTCCAGACTACAGCCACATCGCCATCGCCTGCGCGCTTGGCTATCTCGACTTCCGGTTTGAAGGTAAGTGGCGTGCATCCCACCCCAAACTCGTTGCCTGGCTCGCAGCTTTTTCAGCCGCCGTGCCAGCTTACGACATGACGACGCCCGTGGGGTAGGGATCATTACGGCTTGCCGCCGCCTGTTACCGGCATGTCACGATCTGCGACAAGGTTTTTCTCAACCTTCTCGATCTCGGCCTTGAGCTCCAAGAGATCCTTCGCGCGGCGGGACATTTCGATTTGAATCCGGCTCGTTTCCTGGAATAGGTCCATCCGCTTGCTCGTGTCGCGTTCCTGGCTTTGCTCGCGTTGAATCCTAAACATGCGCTCCCGGTCGCGGCGGGTCGCATCCTCCATCTGGCGGTACTGCTGGCGCAATTGAACGAGCGTGGCGTTGGAGGCGACCGCCGCCTCGCCTGTGCGCCGTTTGAGTTCGTCTTCCAATTGGCGCATCCGGTCGCCGATCACAGGATCGGCCCCGTTCGCTCCATCGGCGGGAGCCTTGGCAAGATCGAAATAGAAATCTCCCGTCAGCGCGGAGTGGTCCCAAGGCACTTGACGGCCGTTGGTCTGCGCGAGCACGTCCTTGCGCACGTTGATCATGATGGCGTTCAGGCTCTGACTTGGCACCTTGACATGGCGCACAAACGCCCCGGTGAACGGTGAATTCCGGCCATCGCCGTCGAGTGCTACATTGCCGGGCTGAGTTGAGTAGGCGACGAACGTGCCGACGCCCGTTTGGACCTGAGCGAGGCCGCTGCCCACGCTCGCCGAGCGTGTGCCCAGCGAGCGGGCGAGATTGCGCGCGAGTGGATTGTCCCGGCAGGCGTCGAGAAATACAATGTTGGTCTTGCCCTCGCGATCGAGCTCCATCTGGCGGAGCAGGAATTCAAGGCGAACCGCTTCAAATTCCAGGTCGCGCTCGCGGCTCAGTTTGGCGTCGACTGGGACGAGATAGTTCTGGCCGCCTATCTGCAAACCGTGTCCGGCATAAAACAAGAGGCCGACGTCGGCATCCTCCAGCCCTCGGGAGAAGTCGCGCAGCAGTTTGTCAAAGTCAGCTTTCTTGAGGTCATGACCACTAATGACGACGAAGCCGAGCTGCTCAAGCACCGCTGCCACGTCGACTGCATCGGTCTTCGGGTTTGCCAGCACGGGCGCGTTTTCGTAAGCCGCGTTTCCAATGACGAGGGCTACGCGCTTACCGGCCTCCGCTGGGGCAAGACCGATCAAACACGCGATGATCGAGACAAGGAGGCAACGCAACACCATGACGCTCACATGCTCCTCAATTGTTGAGCGGAGCCAAGCAGCAGATTGCGTTCACATCTGGACCGATACCGATGGATCGCATGCAGACTTATTTTTCTCACCCCACCAGCTCAATCCATTCGTCTTCGGACAGCACGGTCACACCCAGTTCGCGGGCTTTGTCGAGTTTTGAGCCCGCGTCGCTTCCCGCGATCACGTAGTCGGTTTTCTTGGAGACCGCGCTGCCGACTTTGGCACCAAGCCGTTCGGCTTTGGCTTTGGCTTCGTTGCGGGAGAGTTTTTCCAGCGTGCCGGTGAACACCACGGTCTTGCCAGTGACGGGCGAGGCAACGGTGGCGATGGGCTCATAGGGGGTAATGGTGACGGACGCCACCAGTTGATGTACGGCGTTCGCGTTGTGGTCTTCGGCGAAGAAGGCGGCGAGCGCGTTGGCCGACGCTTCGCCCACGCCAGGGGTTGCGACCAGTTCAAGATAGGCTTCGCTGGGGGCTTGGGTGGCGGCGCGTTTGGCGGTTTCGATCAGCGCCGTGTCGCGGTCGTCGAACGCGTCGGAGATGGCCTTGGCGGCTTTGGCGGATGCGATGCCAAGGCCCGCTAGGCGCACCTCCAGCGGCTCGTTGAACAGGCCGCTTGATTGCAGTTTGTCCGCCTTTGCAACGAGCTTGGCGAGGGCTGCTTGCGCGGTCTTCTGGCCAAGCCCCGGGATGGTCGTAAAACGCTGCCAGTCGCGGCCCGGTCGACCAGCCGATGCGCGCATGACGGCCTGTTCCACCCTATCCCAGGTTCGGAAGGCGGCGGACAGGTCTCGGGAGGTCGTTTCGCCGACGTGGCGGATGCCAAGTGCGAACAGGAAGCGCGGCAGGGAAACCGTGCGGCGCGCGTTGATCGAGGCGAACAGGTTGTCGACCGACTTCTGGCCGAACCCCTTGCGGTCCGCGAGGTGGTTTTCGCTCGCGGCGTCGCGCTCTTGCAGGGCGAAGATGTCGGCTGGTTGTTTCAAGCGGCCTTCGTCGAAGAACAGTTCGATGCGTTCATCACCCAGGCCCTCGATGTCGAAGGCGTTGCGGGAGACAAAATGCTTCAAGCGCTCCTTGGCCTGCGCGGGACAGATGAGCCCGCCGGTGCAGCGGCGCACGACATCGGCCTCGCCGGTTTTTTCGTCGATCTCACGTTCGGCTGCGCTGTCGCAGACCGGGCACACCCGAGGGAATACGTAGGGACGCGAGCCAGCGGAGCGCTTCTCCTCGATCACGCGCACGACCTGCGGGATCACGTCGCCTGCGCGCTGGACCACAACCGTGTCGCCGACGCGGATGTCCTTCCTCGCGATTTCGTCTTCGTTGTGGAGCGTGGCGTTCGATACCACGACACCGCCGACCGTCACCGGCTTGAGCTTTGCAACCGGCGTCAGCGCGCCCGTGCGCCCGACCTGGATGTCGATTGATTCCAGCACGGTCGTTGCCTGCTCGGCGGGAAATTTGTGGGCGATGGCCCAACGCGGCGAGCGCGAGACGAACCCCAGCCGCTCCTGCATCGATAGGTCGTTGACTTTGTAGACCACGCCATCGATGTCGTAGCCAAGGTTGCCGCGCTCCTCGCCGATACGGCGATAGAACGCGAGCATGTCGTCCGCGCCATGGCACAGCGTCGTCAGCGGATTGACCGGCAAGCCCCAATGGCGATAAACGTCCATCATGCCGAACTGGGTCGGGGCCGGTACGCTTGACGCCTCGCCCCAGGTGTATGCAAAAAAGCGAAGCGGTCTTGAGGCCGTGATCTTGCTATCGAGCTGGCGTAGCGATCCTGCCGCTGCGTTGCGGGGGTTGGCGAACACCTTATCGCCGTTGGCGGCCTGCGCTGCATTCAACGCCGAGAAATCCGCGTGTCCCAGATAGATTTCGCCGCGCACGCCGATCACGTCCGGCACGTCCTTGCCCATCAGGGTGTGAGGGATTTCGCGGATCGTCATCACGTTTGCGGTGACGTTCTCGCCGTCTGCGCCGTCGCCGCGCGTGGCCGCGTGGACCAGCCTACCGTTCTCATAGCGCAATGCAATCGACAACCCGTCGATCTTGGGCTCGGCAGTGAAGGCGGCTTTCGCGCCGCCCAGGAATTTCTGCACCCGCTCGACGAACTCGGTCACGTCCTCGTCCGCGAACGCATTGCCCAGCGACAGCATCGGCACAGCGTGGCGGATTTTTCCAAAGCCTTCACCGGGGGCCGCGCCGACACGCTGCGTCGGGCTATCGGCTGCAACAGAATCGGGGAACCGTTGCTCGATTGCGAGCAAGCGCGCGCGCAAGGCATCGTAATCTGCGTCGGTTATCGCGGGCGCGTCATGGGTGTAATACTGCGCGTCGTGATGGGCGATCTCAGCCGTCAGCCGCGCCAGTTCGGCCTGAGCCTGCGACGGGCTCAGCGCCGCGACGGGCCGCACTTTCGATGGGTCGCTTGATTTGTGTGATGTCGCCATACCGGGATTTAGCGAGGGCATCGGGGGTGGTGCAAGCGGAGAAATGGGCGTGTGCCGCGCGTCGGGCTGCCGCCCTACAACCCGCTTGGCGGGACACCCGCCAAACCGCCCGCCTTTTGAGACAAAGAAAGTTGCGACTTGTAGGGCGCAATAGCCGCTTGGCGTATTGCGCCGTGGGCCGGAACTCGTGACTGGCGACACTTAAAGCCCCGCTGCCAAGGCTCGATTTGGGGAGAACTTGTAGGGCGCAATAGCCGCTTGGCGTATTGCGCCGTGGGCCGGAACTCGTGACTGGCGACACTTACAACCCGCTGGCGCCGAGGCTGAATTTGGGCAGTTTGCTCCAGGCTTTCGACAGCCACGAGCCTTCCTGTTCGCGCGGGGCGAGGCCGTCGGACGCGAGCAAGGCGTAAGCCTGCTTGTACCACTTCGACTCGGGGAAGTTGTGACCCAGGACGGCTGCCATGTTCTGTGCTTCCGGCTTGATGCCGAGCGCCATGTAGGCTTCTGTCAAGCGCATGAGCGCTTCTTCGACGTGGGCCGTGGTCTGGTATTCGGTGACGACCGTCTTGAAGCGATTGATCGCGCCGGTGAACTGGCGCTTTTTCATGTAGTAGCGGCCGACTTCCATTTCAGCAGCCGCGAGATTGTCTTCACAGACGCGGATTTTGTTGTCCGCATCCTTGGCGTACTGGCTGTCGGGGTAGCGCGTCTTCAAGGTCTTGAGCGCGAGTAGCGCTTTTTTCGTTTCGCCTTGGTCGCGGTTGGGGCCCTTGATTTCGTCGTAGTGGGCAGACGCAATGATGTGCTGGGCAAGCGCTGCTTCCTTCGTGCCGGAATGCAGCGTCGTGTAGCGTTCGGCGCCGGCGATCGCTTCGGGGACCTTGCCGGCCTTGTAGTTAGCGAATGCGCCCATCACCATCGCGCGCCGGGCTTCGGGCGCATACGGGTGGTCGCGGTCGATGTCTTCGAACTTCTTCGCGGCATCTTCGAAACTGCCTTTGCTCAACAGCGTGTCGGCGTCGGCGAACATCTTTTCCGGCGGATCAGGATTGAGGGCTTTGCTCAGATCGGTATTGGAAGCGCAGCCGGCGAGCGCGACCACGACCACGACCGAAGCGGCTGCAAACCGTGCCCAACGCCATGTCGCCGTCGATTTTCCGGTCAATTTCACGTCATTCCCCGATATGGTCACTGCGTTCCGGTCTCAGCTCGATCCGAAATCAGATTCTCTGCCAACAGGAATAGTTCGGCCAATCCCCGCTGTCGACCGATTCTCTGCAGGTTGATCAAGGCGGCCAAGTGTGGCCGAAATATAGCTTTTTAGGTTGCAGCACGCATTATTCTGGGTGCAACCTGTAGCCTGACTGTCCCAGATTTTCCTGTTGTCCCGGCAGCTCTTGCCGACAGTTCTTGCCGGTAGCTCTCGGGCTTATTCGCCGGCCGCCATTGCTGGCATGCCCATGCCGAAGGAAAGGTGTTCGCGGACGCGGGGCGCTTGGACGACGGCCCAAGCGCTCGTGTCGGCAAATAGGGCCTTCAGGACATTGGCGTTGAGGCGATGGCCGCCACGAACCGACTTAAATGCGCCGAGCAACGGAAGTCCGGAGAGCGAAAGATCGCCAACGGCATCGAGCATTTTGTGGCGGACGAATTCGTCAGGGTGACGGAGGCCTTCGCGATTGATGACGCGATCATCGCCGATGGCGACGGTGTTGGATAGGTTGGCACCGAGGGCGAGACCGGCTTTCCAGAGGCGCTCGACGTCGCTCATGAAGCCAAAGGTGCGGGCGCGGGCTAGTTCGTGGCGGAATACGCCGGGGTTCATTTCATGGACAATGCGCTGGCGGCCAATGACCGGAGTATCGAAGTTGATTTCGACATCGAGGTGGAAGCCGGAATGGGGTGCGATTTCGCCCCAGCAATCGCCGTCTTCAACGCGGATCGGTTTCAAGACCTTAATGAAACGGCGAGGCGCATTGAGTTCGCGAATACCTGCGTCGTCGATGGCGTCGACGAAGTGGGCCGAGCTGCCATCCATGATCGGCATCTCTTTGCTGTCGACTTCGATGTAGCAATTGTCGATTGAGAGTCCGCGCAGGGCTGCGAGAAGGTGTTCCACGGTCGAGATGGTTACGCCATCTTCGTTGCCGATCACTGTGCAGAGTGTGAGACTCTTGACGTTATCGACGTGGGCGGCAATCTCGGCAACCAGACGACCGCGCTTTGTCACAACGAATTTGAAGCCCGTATCGGCTTCCGCCGGATGGAGGATCAATGCAACGGGAGCGCCACTATGGACACCGGTTCCCGTTAATTCGATCTCTCGGGCAATCGTCGTTTGTCGCGCGCCGATAAATCTGTTCGACATTCTGCGCTTCCCTCGGTGCGAATTCTTGATGAGCACTTGGTCAACCAACACTGGTGTCCCAAGTCCGCATCATCCCCAGCGATAAGTGCCCCGCGGCAGTCACCTATGGTAAACCCTCTTACTTACGACGCCTGACTTAAGGCGTTAGGGGCTCTTCCTGTGGTGCACGACTGTTATCGCCAACCGTTGATGCACAAACGATACGCGTCGAAGGTTATCGGCGACAAATCACGGTTCCTTACACTCTGTTACCGTTCCACCACATGCCCAAGATTCGACCGGTCTATTGCCTTTTGTGGCACGCTAGACCTTACGATCTCGTGAAAAATACTCTGGAAATTCAACGCGTTGTTCTGAATCATCCAAAGACTCCGTCGAACCCCATCCATTGGACGTTGGCGGACGAGTTCGAACCGGCTGTTGCGAATTCGTGCGCGACGGCGGCGCCTGAACCGGCTGCGCGGGAGCTAAATCGTGCGAATCATCTCCGCGGCGGGTCCGTCCTGCCAACCGTTCGAACAGACCGGGGCGCTTCACCGGCGCTGACTGCGAGGGATGGGTCTCGGACTCGGAAACGCGATTGCGGTATTCCCGCTGCACGGGAGCGGGGAATTCGTCCAGCTCGGGCATGCGGCGTGGCGGGCGGCGCACGTCGTTTGGCAATTCCGGAGTGAAAACTTGCGGTGCTGCGACCTGCTGGGGCGGCTTGGGCTCGTGCGGGCGCTGCATGGTGGGTGCTGGCACGGAACTAAACGGGGGCGCTTCCTCAATCATGACACTGCCGGGCGCTTGCCACATTTCACGCTGCGGTGTCGGTGGCGGCGTTAGCGGGGTCGCTTGGCCGGCAGGGCGATCCTGAAAATCGGCCCAGCGGGCATCGGATGCCCGTTCGGACTGATCAGATTGCAACGCGGCGGTCAGGCGGCGCTGAACCTCTTCGACATCGACTGGCGGCTGGGATGGGCGCTGTTGGTGTGCGGTCTGCTGAGGAAGCGCCGATCGAGGCTGGTCAACCGGGCGGGCCATCTGCGGCTGAGCTTGCGGCGCTGACGGCGTTGGACCGGCTGTCGAAAGGGGCCGCGCGTTTTGCTCTTGGCGCATCATGCCGGAGGCGACGATCGACACACGAACGCGGTCGCCGAGGCTTTCATCAAAGGTTGCGCCGACGATGATGTTGGCATCGGGGTCGACTTCTTCCCGAACGCGGGAGGCTGCTTCATCAACTTCGTACAAGGTCAGATCACGGCCGCCGCTGATCGAGAGCAACAGACCGCGAGCGCCGCGCAACGAAACGTCATCGAGGAGTGGATTGGCGATGGCTTCTTCGGCGGCGAGGATCGCGCGGCGTTCGCCCGACGCTTCACCCGTGCCCATCATCGCCGTGCCCATGCCGCTCATCACCGTGCGGACGTCGGCGAAGTCTAAGTTGATGAGACCTTCCTTGATGATCAGATCGACGATGCAGGCGACGCCCGAATAAAGCACTTGATCGGCAAGCACGAAGGCTTCGGCGAAGGTCGTTTTTTCGTTGGCGACGCGAAAGAGGTTCTGGTTGGGGATGACGATCAGGGTATCGACGTATTTCTTCAGTTCCGCGACGCCAATGTCGGCGATGCGCATGCGGCGCGTGCCTTCGAAAAAGAACGGCTTGGTGACGATGCCAACGGTGAGAATGTCCATTTCTTTGGCCACTCGGGCGATCACAGCCGCCGCTCCCGTGCCGGTACCACCGCCCATGCCGCTGGCGATGAACACCATGTGGGAACCCGCGATCTGGGTGCGCAGATCTTCGATCGCTTCTTCGGCGGCGGCTTCGCCAATCTCGGGTTTGGAGCCCGCCCCTAAGCCCTCGGTCAATTGAATACCAAGCTGCACGCGATGTTCCGCGCTTGAGGCTGCCAGTGCCTGGGCGTCGGTGTTGGCGACGACGAAATCGACGCCGGTCAGGCCTGCCGCGATCATGTTGTTGATGGCGTTGCAGCCCGCGCCGCCGACCCCGATCACGGTCAGCCGCGGCCGCAGGTCTGTCAGTTTGGGCAGTTGCAGCTTGATGCTCATGGCGTGTTCCGTTCACCGAGGTCTTGCGCCAACTCAGGTCTCGAATGAGCCCTCAATCACCGCAGTCGAACTCAAAGCACAAACGCCTAAAAACTACTGTCAATCCACCGGCCCACCCGACTGAGATACCCGCCCGACGGACCCTGGCTGCCATCCAGCGCATCGCTGCGACTGTCAGGCACGACCAACCCTAAACCAACCACACTCGCGAACGCTGGACTATCAGCCCCCGTGACTAACCCCGGCAACGCTTGCGGGCGGCCCAACCGGACCGGACCGTCGAAGTACTCCGCCGCGTGCGCCGCCATACCCACCAGTTGGCTTGCGCCACCCGTCAGGACCACTTGGCCGCCGCCGCAGCCCGAGGCTTTGAGCTTGGTTGCAATGGTTTGCAACACTGCGTCAATCCTGGGCCGCACGACTTCGCAAAGGTCGGCGCGCGACATTTGATGAAATCCACACTCCGCGCTTGGCGAGGGCGAAAAACTAAATCTGTCGCTAACGTCCGACTTTGCGTTGACCATACTAGCGTAAAGCGCCTTGATTCGCTCGGCCTCCGCAAGGGAGCAACGCAGAATTTGTGCAATATCAAAGGTTAAGTGGTGCCCGCCGGTCGCTAAAACCTCACAATTGACGAATTGGCCCTCGTGAAAGGCGGCCCAGGTTGTAGTACCTCCGCCCATATCGACGACGGTGACGCCGAACCGGCGCTCATCTTCGCTGGTGACGGCCAGCGCGC
>JANOVN010000021.1:0-4093 GCA_031417455.1 Hyphomicrobiaceae bacterium
GCCGTCGGTCGAGTGCGGACCACAGGCCCGCAAGTTCGCTATCCGTTATCCCTCGCGACCGCGGTTGCGCTGATGCGCGGGCCGGAAGCATCCGGCAGACGTTGGCTTGTAGCCCGATCGCGCGGCGGGTCTTAATTCCCCACGAAATGGCGGAAGATATCGCGGCCTTCGTTCGGTCAGCCTGGACGATGGCGCCGCGAGCAACGATCGCGTCTAACACGTCGGCCACCATATTCGCCGTCAGCTCAACCGCTGGTACTTTACCAAGGTTTGGCACGATGTCTTTGTAAAGGGCGGCTTTGTACGCGCCGCGGGTCGACTTTGCCGGGCCATCGGGTGCCGCAAGGAACGCCTCAACAAGTTGTTCAATAGTCATGGCGGTGCGCATGGCGTTCGCGTCCGCCACCGGGTCTGCACCCTTGCTCACTTCGACAAGCGCGGACATGGCGGCCACGTTCGCCTGTGCCAACGTCATCGTATCGCGTCGGCCTAGCTTCAGCCGCTTGCTGACCCGGACATTTGAGTACGCAAGATAGAACGTGGCCGTGCCGCTGGGGAGAACGATCAAGCGGAGGCCGCGCACGCCGTCAATGGCGTATTCCGTCATCTTGCCGCCAACGGCACGGGCCGCATTTACGGCAGTGGCTTTGTTTGCCAGAGGGAGCGCCATCGCGGGAGCCTTTCAAAAGATTTGCAGACGGTTTGCAGATTTGCAGACGTACAGCCGGGCACACCATAAGGCAACTGCCTATCGTGCGTCCTATGAATCACCTTGATTTATAAAGCTAAATTCTTAGAATAGAGATTCCATGATTTGCCTGTCCGTGTCAAAGAAACAGACTACGAATCTGAGGGTCCGAGGTTCGAATCCTTGCGGGTGCGCCACTCCGGTACAAATGTGCGAACCCCAGGGGTCGCAGCTGTACCGGCCATAACACACTGTTCTAGAACATCTTTGCGACCGTACAGTCGGATAATGCCCTCATCGACCTCGATGCGGTCGACGATGGATGTTAGCCACGCCTTGCGTGCCGGCGTGTCGCCCTCCTGAATGCGTTGCCGCATCAGCTCGCTGAACTTCGCAACCGCCTCCTCGTTCACCTCGGCTTTGGCCTTCACGTTGCCGCGCGCCCGGGACAGCGCTTCTTTCGAGCGATCGCGGTCGGCTTTCAAGGCCGTGATGCGGTCCTTGAGCAGGTCGTCCATTTCGGCGACACCGTCCTCAATCAGTTTGTAGAGACGCTTCAGCTTCTCTTCGGCGTTGACCGCTTCGCGTTCCAGGGCGGCAAGCCGGGCATCGACGGTAGCAGCGCGTTCGGCACGACGGGTCGCCAACGTCGACAGCAACTCCCAAATCCGATCACCGGTCAGCAGCTTGTCCATCAAATGCTTGGTCACGAGATGATCGAGCCGATCCATCTGAACCGTGCGGCCAGGGCATGCCTTCTTGCCCTTTCGCGCGCACGTCGAGCAGGCATAGTATCGATGCACCTTGCCGGTCTTCGACGTGCCAGTCCGCAGTGACATCGCGCCTTGGCACAAGTTACAGAATGCCAGCCCGGTCAGCAGGATCGGGCCAGTGACCGAACGAGGCGCGGCGATGCGTGGATTGCGGCCCTTCAAAAGCCGCTGCACACCCGCAAACACGTCCGGGGCAACGATGGCCGGCGCATCGGCAAAAATCTGTTCGGCATCCGCCTTTTCGCGGCGTGTCTTGCTGTCGACGTGATTGAACCGCCAACGACCGCCATAGACTGGGTTAGTCAACAGTTGATGGATGGTGCCGTTGCCCCACATGCCGCCTTTGCGTGTCCGATAGCCGCGATCGTTCAGCCAGGTCGCGACAGCCTTGGTGCCCATCGGCGGGCTGCCTTCGTGGCCGCCCACGACCAGCTTGAAGATGAATTGGACCTGCTCGGCTTCAACCGGATCGATTTCAAGCCGCTTCTTTACCCGTGCACCACGCTTCTCGACCTCCACGGTGCGGTAACCGAACGGCGCCGTCGATCCGTTCCAAAATCCCTGTCGCGCGCTCTCCTTCATCGACCGCAAGACGTGCTTGGCGTTTTCCTTCGATTGATACTCGTCAAACAGCGAGATGACCTGTCGCATCATGACCTGCGCGGGATCGTCCCCAAGCTCCTGCGTCATCGAGACCAACTTGACGCCGTGCTTGGCCAGCTTGCGCACATAGAATTCGAGGCCGAATGCATCGCGGAAGAAGCGCGAGTACGAATGCACGATGATGACATCGAAGGCACCGTCGCCGTCGCAGGCCCGCTCAATCATGCGCTGGAACTCTGGCCGCTTGTCATCCATCGCCGAAGCGCCGGGCTCGACGTACTCGGCGACGACAGTCCAGCCGCGTGCAGCAACCCAATTTGCCGTCTGCGCGCGTTGATCCGGGATCGACAGGTCGTGTTCAGCCTGCCGTCCGGTTGATACGCGCAAGTAGAGGGCCGCACGCAGCACAGGCGCAAGCGCCTCGGACTTCGATTTCGAACGAGGCGTCTGCGCGTGCATAGCGTCACCTACTTTTTGTCAGGCTTCGGCGCTTTCGTTGGTTGCACTCTGGCAGAAGCAACGAGTTCCCGAAAGACGCTCGACATCGCCTGTTGCAACGATGCTGCGTCACGTTCTTTGATGCCCATTGCCATGTCCCGGCGTGCCACTATTCGCGCAAGCACTTGCGTGAGCTCCGACACCAATTTTTGGCTGGGCTCCTTGCCGCCCGGATTGGTTTCGTCCTCGGTCCATTGGATCTCGATGTCGACAGGTGGCGGTCTGCTCTTCTTGCTCATGACTTGATCCTTCCTTTCGCTACTGACCGGCAATTCGTGTCGGTCGGCACAGACATGCCGAGCACCGCATCTAAGATGTCGCTCATGTACCGCTCGATGGCATCGATTTCGGAGAGGCTGATGGTTGCGTCGTGCGGGAAATCATCGGTGATCGTGAGCACCTGATCGTCCAACTCAACGCAGACTGTTGGCGCGGCACACGGAGTGTCCGAGTGCCACGTCAACATTTCAGCGATGTCAGAGGTCTTCCCCATCAGCCTCGTCCGCTTATCGACGGACAAGAACTACGGACGCGACGCGCGCGATAAAAGAAATCAGCTTCAAATCAAGCTGCTATCAGGTACTTCTTCGCTGTGAGTTCAGCGCGGGCGGGCACTACACCGAGCGCAGAAGAAATAGATGATATCAAGTTGATGTCGTGCATGCCGCTTTTTGGCGCTGTATAACTGACCCATGATCGCAAAATGCGGCTCAGTCGACGCCGGAAGAAATGAAATGGAGAGGACAGCCGCGCAAGCAGCGAGCAGAAAAAGGTTCACAATGAGGAATGGGGTTGTTCCCTACGCGGCGAGAGCGAGGTCACGTGACTGCCGCACAACAAAACGCGGAGCCGACGGCCCGGCAGCAAGGACGTGCACGACATGGTTGACATGTAGCGGGCCCGTGATTTCAACCAACAGCCCACAGGCCCAGTGTTCTCGCGCCTGACACCCGCAACCAATTACAGAGATCGGGCTATACTTCAGTGAAATCTGCAGCTTACGTCATTGGTTCAAATCAAAATGGCAGCACCCGCGACCAACCTGCGACGCCGCTCTGCCGAGGTGACCTGCTGCGTCACGGTACGTCTTCCGTTTCGAGTAATTCGACTATATCAGTTGCTGCGACTTTGTGCTATGGTCATCGGCAAAGGAGAGCGCCATGCCCCGCACCGACACCACGCCCACCATCCCGTCCGACCATGATGCACTACTCGCCCGTGAGGCCAGCCTGGCCATCGAAACCCAGCATGCTGACATGGGCTCGCTCCGCCTGCAACTCGGCAACGCGGGTAAGGAAGTCACGACCGTACGCCTGCCGGAGGCGGCGGCCAAGTTGTTGCTCCAGTTGCTGACCGAGTTGGGCAAGGGTCGCGCAGTCAGCGTAGCGCCGACTGACGTTGAAATCACGACGCAGCAGGCGGCTGATCTGCTCAATGTCTCGCGTCCCTATCTGGTCGGCCTCGTCGAAAAGGGCGAACTGCCCGTGCGCAAGGTTGGCAATCAACGCCGTCTGCCGCTCGCCGATGTGCT
>JANOVN010000022.1:0-22917 GCA_031417455.1 Hyphomicrobiaceae bacterium
CCGCTTCGCGATTTGGAGACATCGATGACTGTGCTGACGCTTAAGTACCTTCAGCCAAAGTTCGCGTGTGTCCCCGCAATGGTTTTGCTCATGTCTGCGCCAGCTGTGGCGCAGGACGGTGACTGGCTGCGGTGGGGAGCTGGCAATACCACCGGCGGCATCAACGCCAGCACCGGTTATGATCGCGAGTTCATCCGCGAGTGGGAAAAGAACCCGCCCAAGGGCTTTCCCACCGTGTCTTCGGCCAATCTTGGGCCGATGAAGGCTGCCATCAAGCGCTATGAAGAAATCGTCAAGGCCGGTGGCTGGCAGGCGATACCTGATGTAAAGCAGATGGACGGTAAGTCGCTGCAGCAGGGGCAGACGGCCCCGGCCGTGGCGCTGGTCGCCGCACGACTTGCGGCATCGGGCGATCTGGAAGGCGGGGCGAATTCATCTGGGTATTTCGACGGCGCGCTGGAAAAGGCCGTCAAACGGTTTCAGGCGTCAAACGGGTTGACGCCGACCGGGGTTGTGGATGATCGCACGGCAACTGCCATGAGCGTACCTGCCGACGCGCGCCTAAAGCAGCTCAAGGCCAATCTGCCGCGCGTGGCGGAATTGGCCGGGTCGCGGCCCAAGAAATATGTGCTGGTCAATATTCCCGCGTTCAACGTCGAGGCGGTCGAGGGCGACAAGGTCTTTTCCCGCCATACCGGCGTTGTCGGCAAGACCGAGCGGCCGACGCCGCTGCTGCGGTCGGTGATCACCAACCTCAACTTCAACCCAACTTGGACGTTGCCGCCGACGGTCGTCAGCAAGGACTTGATCCCCAAGGGGGTCGATATGCAAAAGCGCAGTCAGAACGTGCTCGTGAAGTACGGAATCGACGCTTATGATGGTGCCGGCAAGAAGCTCGATCCGGCCAAGATCAACTGGTCTAGTTCGACCGTGCAGGGGCTCACCTACCGCCAGCAGCCAGGCAAGGAAAATCCGCTCGGGTTCCTCAAGATCAATTTTGACAGCGCCAACTCCGTCTACATGCACGACACGCCGTCGGAAACGCTGTTTGGCAAGAACGTGCGGGCGGCCAGCTCTGGCTGCGTGCGGGTTGCCAATATCGAAGTGCTGGCGGCGTGGTTGCTCGGCAATCAGGGCTGGAGCGCGGAAGGCATCGCTAAGATGCGCGAGACCGGCGAGCGTAAAGACGTCTCGCTAAAGCAATCGGTGCCGCTCAGCTTCGTCTACATTACCGCCTGGGCGACGCCTGATGGTGTCGTGCAGTTCCGCCGCGATCTTTACCAAAAGGACGGCGTGGGCCCACTGGCTGCAAGTTATTGATTTAAGTCAGTGCTTGCGCCGTCACCTTCCCGTCAGGTCACCTCTATTGGTGGATTGCAAGGAATAACGGCAACCGGTGGCACGTCGCTTTGTGACGGCACATTGCGCTGGCTCAATGCGGGTTGGCCGCTGCCGTCGCAAAAGGCACTATAAAGTTAGCCGCTGCGACAGTTATGATGTTGCCGTGGGCGGTGAAGGCGTGGAATGTGCTAAAAAAAACACCACGCTCGACGGGAGGCGGTGGGCCGAACACTGCGGGCGGACGATGGCGGGCGGACGATTGCGTGGCATAAGCGACGGGAAGAGCGAGACGTACATGGATTATGGCCAATACTTTCAGTCGGCGCTGGATGCACTGCACCGTGAAGGGCGATACCGGGTGTTTGCCGATATCAAGCGGCAGCAGGGTGCGTTTCCGACGGGTGAGCAGTTCGTCGGTGAAAGCGTTCGTCCGATAACGGTTTGGTGCTCGAACGATTATCTGGGCATGGGTCAGCATCCATCTGTGCTTGCGGCCATGCATGAGGCGATCGAAAGCGTGGGCGCGGGATCGGGCGGCACGCGCAACATCGCGGGGACGACGCACTATCATGTGGCGCTCGAAGCCGAGATTGCCGATCTGCACGGCAAGGAAGCCGCACTACTGTTCACGTCGGCCTATGTTGCCAACGACGCCACGCTGTCGACGCTCGTCCGCCTGCTGCCCGGCGCGATTATTTTTTCCGACGAGAAGAACCACGCCTCGATGATCGAAGGCATCCGTCACGGCGGCGGGCCAAAGCGGATCTGGCGTCATAACGATGTTGCCGACCTCGAAGCCACACTCAAAGCAGCGCCCGCCGATGCGCCCAAAATCATCGCGTTCGAAAGCGTGTATTCGATGGATGGGCACATCTCGCCAATCGGCGCGATCTGCGATCTGGCCAAGAAATACGGCGCGCTGACCTATCTCGATGAAGTTCATGCCGTCGGCCTTTACGGCCCCCGCGGCGGCGGCATTGCCGAGCGCGACGGCGTCATGGAGCAGGTCGACATCATCAACGGGACGCTCGCCAAGGGCTTTGGCGTGCAGGGCGGCTATATCGCTGCCAACCGCAACATCTGCGACGCGATCCGCTCGTATGCGGCGGGCTTTATTTTTACGACGTCGGTCGCGCCAGCCGTTGCGGCTGGAGCTTTGGCCTCGATCCGGCATTTGAAAACGAGCCAGATCGAGCGCGCGCAGCATCAGGAACGCGCGGCGACTTTGAAGGCGCGGCTGACGGCGGCGGGCTTGCCGGTGCTCGATAATCCGAGCCACATCGTGCCAGTGATGGTGTGCGATCCGGTGCATTGCAAGGCGCTCACCGACGCGCTGCTCGACACGTATGGCATCTACGTACAGCCGATCAACTATCCGACCGTTGCCAAGGGCGGCGAGCGCATCCGGCTGACGCCGTCGCCGCAGCACACCGACACGCAAATGGATGCGCTTGTGGAAGCGCTCAGTGCGCTGTGGGCCGCCTGCCCGGTTTCGCAGGGCATGCACTTCAAGCGCGCGGCGGAGTAAGGGGCTCTTGTGACGTTCAAGAAGATGAGCGGTCTCCCCAGGGTGGCATTGTTCCTCCGGGTGGGGAGGGGGCTGGATGGGTGGCGTCAACCCGCGCGGGTAGGGCGAAAGTGCCGCGTGATCGGTCGGCTTTTCATTGCGTTGGAATTGAGACTATAGTCGCACCTGAAGAGCGCAGGCTTGCAGGCGGGGTAAGCCCGTTGGGGCCCGGCGTTGCTGTATAAACCCAAATTTCAATCAGAATAAGCGTTCAACCCAAACGAAGCAGGAACCGTTCCGATGCAAGACACCGCGGCGAAGAGTGCCACCACTGCTTTCTTCCGTTCAACACTCGCCCAGTCGGACCCGGAAGTGGCGTCTGCCATTGCCAAGGAATTCGGCCGTCAGCAGCATGAAATCGAGCTGATCGCGTCTGAAAACATCGTCTCGAAAGCCGTGCTGGAAGCCGCTGGAAGCGTGCTGACCAACAAGTACGCTGAAGGCTATCCGGGACGGCGCTATTATGGCGGGTGCCAGTTCGTCGATATCGCAGAACAGCTTGCCATTGATCGCGCCAAGAAGCTGTTTGGTAGCGGGTTTGCCAACGTGCAGCCGAACTCGGGTTCGCAGGCCAACCAAGGTGTGTTTCAGGCGCTGGCCAAGCCCGGCGATACGATTCTCGGTCTCAGCCTTGCCGCCGGTGGTCACTTGACGCACGGCGCGCCCGTCAACCAGTCGGGTAAATGGTTCCACGCGGTGCACTATGGCGTCGATCCCGTCACTCACCGCATCAGCATGGACGAAGTCCGCAAACTCGCCCATGAGCACAAGCCACGCATCATTATCGCGGGCGGTTCGGCTTATCCGCGCACCATCGATTTTGCGGCGTTCCGTGTGATCGCCGATGAAGTTGGCGCGCACTTCCTGGTCGATATGGCGCACTTCGCCGGTCTCGTGGCTGCGGGTCTTTATCCAAGTCCGATCCCGCACGCTCACGTCGTGACGACGACGACGCACAAGACGTTGCGCGGCCCCCGCGGCGGCATGATCCTGACCAACGACGAGGACATCGCCAAGAAGATCAACTCGGCGATCTTCCCTGGCATCCAGGGCGGCCCGCTCATGCACGTGATCGCTGGCAAGGCGGTGGCGTTCGGTGAAGCGCTGCGCCCCGAGTTCAAGGTCTACGCCAAGAACGTAATTGATAACGCCCGCGCAATGGGCGAAGTGCTGGTGAAGTCTGGGTTCAACCTGGTTTCGGGCGGAACGGACAGCCACCTTATCCTCGTCGATCTTCGCCCCAAGAAGATCACCGGCAACATCACAGAAAAGGCACTCGGTCGCGCGCACATCACCTGTAACAAGAACGGTATCCCGTTCGATCCCGAAAAGCCGATGGTGACGTCGGGTATCCGTCTTGGGTCGCCGGCTGGTACGACGCGCGGGTTTGGCGTCGCCGAGTTCGAGGAAATCGGCCGCTTGATTGCGGAGACCCTCGATGGGCTGGCGGCCAACGGCGAGGCCGGTAACGGCGCCGTCGAAGCGGCGGTTAAGGCCAAGGCGATTGCGCTCTGCGAACGGTTCCCGATCTATTCGTAATTTGCGAGATCAACGTTGAATGATAAGAGCGCGGCAGGCAACTGCCGCGCTTTCGTTACATTTAGGCAGAGTCGCTGCGGGCGGCGAAGACGCTCATGGCGAAGAAGGCGGTTAGGGCTGCTGGGGCAAGGGCGAACAGGTAACTGGCATAGTCTGGCTGGTTAAGAAGCAGGCTGATAGAGAGCAGCGGAGCGATCCAAGCGCACTGCAGCACAATGATATTTGACCCTTCGCAGCGCAGGCGGCCCGTGAGTAGCCAAACGGATGCAACAGCCAGCGCTGGGAGGTCGTAAGTAAATGCATAGGGCAGGGCGAGCGGAGTTGCGGCGGCAACGACGAAGACGCGGGCCGCAGGATCGCGGGTTTGGCGCACGGCCCAGCAAGTGAGCGCGATGACGACGCAGGACAGGACAGCCTGGAGGGTCAGGGCAATCTGATAGGGTACGCCCGCTGATCGCAACGGCGCGAACCATGTCGGCATCATGTAGATGTAGAAGCCGTTCCATTCCTCTAGCAGGTGGAGCTGATAGTCGCGAGTTGCTGTCAGGTACAACGAGAACGGTTCAATTCCGAATGCGGCGACCGAGATTGCCACGAGGCTCATTGTCGTCACTGCAGCGGCGGCGATGGTGCGGCGAGCGTCGAGTGCGATCAGCACGATGGCGAGCACGAGCCCAAGGTGGGGCTTATACGAGAGCAGGCCGAATACTATTCCGGCGGCGTAAGGACGGCGCTCTATCAGTAGCATGCCGCCGATCAACAGGGCCGCGCTCAGGTAACCATTTTGGCCGCTCAGGGTGTTGATAATTACGGCTGGCGAGACGGCGAGCAAGAGTAGGCCTACAGCGCGCTTTTCGCGCGGGAGTTGCGATAGCATTGTGGCGGCGAGGGCTGCAAAGGTGACAAGCAGCCAAACGGGCAGAGCGACAAAGTAAGGCAGTTGAGCGAACGGCCAGAATATTAGGATGGCAGACGGAGGGTAGCTAAAATTGTGGCTGCTAAGCGGACGTCCCCACAGGACGTCGAGCTGGGATTGATAGCTTTGGAGGTCGTATAAGGATAGGGCCTTGCCGGCCATAGCGATCTGTGGGCCAGCCCAGGTATTGATAAAGTCACGGCCGATCTGGTTGCCTTTGACGTCCATTCCATCTGAGGCTGGCCAATAGATTTGCCAGATAATGGGCAGCGCGATCAGCAGGCTGGTGCAAACGAATACAGCCAGCAGCGTCGTTTGCAGCGGGGGCGCATCGGCCCGGTCAATCCAAGAGCTGCTCCCGCTGGTGGCTGTCATCGACATGGAGGGAGTTTCCGTTGGGGTGTTTGGGCTCCCCACCCTAATCGCGACTGGTTACCATTCCGTTTCGGCGGCGGGGTTGACCCGTTGGGGCGGGGCGGTGAATGTGCGAGTTAAAACTTAGGAGATCCCCATGCGCTGCCCGTACTGTGCCGGCGAGAATACGCAGGTGAAGGATTCGCGGCCGAGCGAGGAAAACACCTCGATCCGGCGGCGGCGCATCTGTCCCGATTGCGATGGGCGGTTCACCACGTTCGAACGGGTGCAGTTGCGTGAAATGGTGGTTGTCAAGCGTTCGGGGCGCAAGGTACCGTTCGAGCGCGACAAGTTGTCGAAATCAATTGAGATTGCGCTGCGTAAGCGGCCAGTTGAATCCGAGCGGATCGAGCGGCTGGTGTCGGGGCTGGTGCGGCGGCTTGAAAGCAGCGGCGAAGCCGAGCTGCAATCGACCGCCATCGGTGAAATGGTCATGGAGGCGTTGCGTGGGCTCGATCCCGTCGCCTATGTGCGGTTTGCCAGCGTGTATCGCGATTTTCGAGATGCTGCAGCGTTTGCCGATGTGCTGGGAGATATCGCGCGCGATGGTGCGGAGGCGGACGCAGTTGGCAGCGTTGCGATTACGAAGAAGCATTGAGGAAAAATGCGAGTGTTTGACGCGGCACAAGACGAGGGGATCTCTTCAAATTCAGGCAATGACCTTCGTTGTATGATGGGTCCTCGGGACGAGCCCGAGGATGACAATCGTTGGGGTGATGCCCGCCGCAGAGGGCCGGTTTGTGACTGATCAGACGGCGTTCGATCATCAGATGATGGGGATTGCGCTCACGATGGCGCGGCGCGGGCTGGGGAGAACTGCGCCTAATCCGTCGGTGGGAGCGGTGATCGTTGATCCGGTGTCGGGCGAGGTGATTGCACGGGGGACGACGGCTGTCGGCGGGCGTCCGCATGCCGAGCCTGTGGCGATTGCGCGGGCGGGCGAGCGGGCGCGCGGAGCAACGCTGTATGTGACGCTGGAGCCGTGCTCGCATCAGGGGCATACGCCGCCCTGTGCGGATGAGGCGATTGCGGCGGGGATTGCGCGGGTCGTTTGTGCAATCGAGGATCCCGATCCGCGCGTGGCCGGGCGGGGGCTGGATAAGCTTCGAAAGGCGGGCATTGCGGTGACGCGCGGGGTGAGGGCTGCGGAGGCGCATTGGGTGACGCTGGGGCACATCGCACGGATTTCCGAGCGGCGGCCGTTTGTGCAGTTGAAGCTCGCTTTGGGGCGTGACGGGGCGGTGCCGCAGGGTGGCGGCGGGAAGGCTATGTTCGTGACTGGCCCGCAAGCACGTGGACTTGGACATGTGTTGCGGGCGCAGGCGGATGCCATTCTGGTTGGGCGCGGGACCGTCGAAGCCGATAATCCCGATCTGACGTGTCGGTTGCCGGGGATGGCGGAGCGGTCGCCGATGCGGGTGATTTTGGCGCGCAATGGATTGGATTTGGCGAGCACGAAGCTTGCCGCGAGCGCCGGGCGGGTTCCGGTGGTGGTCGTGACGGGTCCTGGTGTTCCAATGGCGGCGCTGGGTGCGCGGGTATGGCCGTCGCTGGCCGTTGGCGGGGCGTTGTGGTTGCCGGCGGTGTTGGAGAAACTTGCTGCCGAGGGCGTGACGCGGCTGCTGGTCGAGGGCGGGCCTGCGATCTGGCGGGCGTTCGCGCAGGCCGGGCTTGTGGATGAGGTCGTGATGTTTGTTGCAGGCGGCGCGGGGGAACCTTTGGCGCTGGCGGCGCGCCATCTGGGGGCGTTGCCGCTTGAGGTGAAGGATGGACGCTGGATCGGACAGGATCAGGTTTGGCGGCTGGTGTGTGAGCAAAAGGCGAGAGCGAAGATGCAAGTTCCTTGGTCGCCGCTACTGTGATGAGTTGAGTGATTGCTGATAACTTAACGTGGGATGGGGATACGTTGACCCCCACCCCGGCCCTCCCCACGTCAAAGCGGAGCATCGCTTGGCGACGACGGGGAGGGGGAAACAAGGACCAGGGCATGTTTACGGGCATAATTACGGACGTTGGGACTGTGGCTTCGCGAGCTGGGGGGAAGTTTGCGATTTCCTCGGGGTACGACGCGGCGTCGATTGCGCTGGTGTCGTCGATCTGCTGCCACGGCGTGTGTCTGACGGTGACGGCGGTCGAGCCGGAGGGGGCCGGGAGCCGGTTTCACGTGGATGTGTCGAACGAGACGCTTTCGAAGACCTCGTTGGAGGCATGGCAGACCGGCGAAAAGGTCAATCTCGAGCGGGCGCTGCGGGCCGGCGATGAGCTGGGCGGGCATATCGTTTCAGGGCATGTCGATGGGTTGGCCCGGATCATCGATATCAAGGACGACGGCGATTGCAGGCGGTTCCTGTTTGATGCACCCGCGCATCTGGCACCCTATATTGCCGCCAAGGGTTCGGTGGCGCTGGACGGCACGTCGCTGACGGTCAATGAGGTCGCAGGGACGCGATTTGGCGTTAATCTCATCCCACATAGCTTGACGGTGACCACGTGGGGGCGCAAACGGGTGGGCAATTCAATCAATCTCGAAGTCGATATGTTCGCGCGGTATGTCGCGCGACTGATGGAGTTTCGTTCGTGAGGTGCCGAAAATGACCAGCGGGATCAAACACGTGGAGTATGGCGAAGGCCGCTCGTTCCTGTCGCCGACGGACGAGATTATCGAGGACATGCGCAACGGGCGGATGGTCGTGCTGGTGGACGCGGAGGACCGCGAGAACGAGGGCGATCTGGTGATCCCGGCGCAGATGGCGACGCCGGATGCGGTCAATTTCATGGCGCGGTTCGGGCGCGGATTGATCTGTTTGACGTTGACGCCGCAGCGGGCGAGCGAACTGCGGCTTGAGTCGATGGTGCGCAAGAACGCGTCGCGCACGGGAACTGCATTCACGGTTTCCATCGAGGCGAGCGATGGGATTACGACCGGGATTTCGGCCCATGACCGGGCGCGGACGATTGCGGCGGCCATCGACCCGACCAAGGATCATGCTTCCATCGTGTCGCCGGGGCATGTGTTCCCGCTGGTCGCGCGCGAAGGTGGGGTGTTGATGCGTGCCGGGCATACGGAAGCCTCCGTCGATCTGGCCAAGCTCGCCGGGCTTTATCCAGCGGCGGTTATTTGCGAGATCATGAACGATGACGGCACGATGGCGCGGATGCCGGATCTGGTTCCATTCGCGCAAAAGCATGGGCTCAAGATCGGAACCATCGAGGACCTGATCGCCTACCGGCTGCGCCACGACAAGCTGGTGCGGGCGACGGCCGAGACAAACGTCGAGAGCACTCACGGCGGGACGTTTACGCTCAAGGTTTACGAGACGACGACAGTCGAGCCGGTCGAGCATCTGGCGCTGGTTAAGGGCGATGTCGCGACCGGCGGGCCGGTGCTGGTGCGTGTTCATGCGGTCAATGCGGCGAGCGATCTGCTTGGCGTTGCGGGCGGCTCCGATATCGCGAGCGCCATGTCTGCGATTAACGCGGAAGGCCGGGGCGTTCTGGTGCTGATCCGGGATCTGCGGCCCAAGTCGGTGTCGGACTGGATTAAGCATCGCGCGAGCCAGTTGTCGCGCGAGGGCGCAGATGGGGCAAAAGAGCGCCGTCAGGTGGAAATTGGTATCGGTTCGCAAATCCTGCGCGATCTTGGGGTGCGCGATATGGTATTGCTGTCGAACTCACCGGCCCATGTTTATGTCGGTCTGGAAGGATTTGGGCTGCGCATCGTTGGCACGAGGGCTATCGCGTAGTCCTTGCGCGCAGCCCTTGTTTTTCGGTTTGCGGTCCCAGCATCGCCGCCGCATGGTCTGGCGTGCGGAATTGTTTAACGCATTAGAATACATCAGGTTTGTGAGCACATGGTTCAAAAGAAACGCGATCCTCTGACAGCGGTGAAGGCTTCCGCATCGGCTCTGACTGGCGCATCGGGACAAACCGGCGACGGTTATGACGGGCGCGTGCTCATCATCGAAGCGCGGTTTTACGAAGAGGTTGCCGACGAGCTGGCGGCGGGCGCGATTGCCGAGCTTGAGGCGAACGGGGTGCCATTCGACCGGATCGCCGTACCGGGTGCGCTCGAAATTCCGCAGGCGTTGTCGTCAGCGGTGCCGCTGTTCGATGACATCTATGTCGGTGCGATTGCGCTGGGCTGTGTGATCCGGGGCGAGACGGCGCACTACGACGTTGTCTGCAACAACGCCAATCACTGGCTGATGGAAGTGGCGATCAATTCCATGATTCCGGTTGGGAATGCGATCCTGACGGTCGAGAACATGGAGCAGGCGCTGGAGCGGGCGCGAGGCGGGCGGGCCGGCAAGGGCGGGGATGCCGCTCGGGCGTGTTTGCGGTTGATCGAAATCGAGCGCGGGTTTGCGGAGCGCGTGGCATGACGGCGCCGCGAACACAAACGACGCCGGCCGTGAGGCCCCGATCCATTGCGCGGACGGCAGCCGTCCAGGCGCTGTATCAGATGGATATGGCCGGGACCGATCTGAACGCCGTCATCGATGAGTTTCAGCATGTGCGATTTGCGGCGCATGCGGTGACCAGCGGCGGATCGGACGCCCACAACGAGATTGATCCCGACGAGAAGGCTGAAGGCGCGGACGCTCAGTTCTTTGCCGATATTCTGCGCGGCGTCGTGCGGCGTCAGCGCGATATTGATCCGATGATTGATATCCAGTTGGCCGAGGGCTGGCGGCTGGTGCGGGTGGACAGCATTTTGCGCGCGATTTTGCGAGCGGGCGTGTTTGAGTTGATGGAGCGCTCGGATGTTCCAGCGCGGGTCGTCATCAACGAATACATCAACGTAGCGCATTCGTTCTTTGACGACGAGGAACCCCGCGTCGTGAACGGTGTTTTGGACAAAATTGCTCGCAAAGTCCGCGGACCTGACATTCCAGCGGGGCCCAAGAAGGGCTGAACTTCAATGATGGCGCCGTGAACCGTGGCAGGCGAAGCTGACATCATCCAGGAGTTTTTTTCCCCGCTCGCTGCCGGGTTTGATGGCGCGTTTGGATTAAACGACGATGCGGCGGCGATGACGCCTCCGCCGGGGTGCGATCTTGTTGTAACCGTTGATGCCATCGCTGCGGGAGTGCATTTTTTCCCCGAGGATGATGCTGCCGATATTGGCTGGAAGGCGCTGGCCGTCAATGTGTCCGACCTCATCGCCAAGGGTGCAGCACCGCACGCCTATGTCATGTCGCTGGATTTTCCCGACGTGCCAGACACCGCTTGGCTGCTGGGGTTTGCGACCGGGCTTGCGGACGCGCAGCGGGCATTCGCGATTACGCTGATTGGTGGCGATACGGACCGGCGGCCAGGGCCACTGTCGGTGACGATTACGGCGTTTGGCTTTCTGCCTGCGGGGCGGATGGTCAGGCGCGCGACCGCCAAAGCTGGCGATCATATTTTTGTTTCGGGAACGCTGGGCGATAGCGCGCTGGGCTTGACGCTGCGGCGGGAGGCTGCAGCAGGGGCACCATTCACGGTCAGTGCTGCGCATCGCCGCTACCTCATCGGCCGGTATTTGCGGCCTCGGCCCCCGTTGGCTTTGGTGTCGGCGTTGCGCGAATTCGCTTCGGCCAGCATGGATATTTCAGATGGGCTGGTGAAAGACTTAACGCGGATGGCCAATGCGAGCGGCGTTGGCGCGCTCATCGATACGGACGTGTTTCCGCTGTCGGACGCTGCGCGGGCGGTCGTTGCGTTGAAGGCTAGCGAGATTTCAACGATTGCGACGGGGGGCGACGATTATCAGGTGCTGGCGACGGTTGCGCCGCAGAATGTGGCGGGGTTCGTCGCGGCCGCAGCGCGGGCAGATGTGCGCGTCGCCGAGATCGGACGAATCGTGGATGGATGCGGGGTTGTTGTTTTAGGTCCCGATGGCAATGCGATTTCGTTCAAACGGACCGGCTATGATCATTTTTGAGGGAACACAATTTCCTGCAAGCGGTTGATTGAGGCAGTAAAAATCAGGCTTGCGGGATAGCTAGGGGATTTGGTGCAACACAGCGTTGCAGAACACGAATGGGTGCGACGGGATTGGGGGTGGTAAAGCCGTCTTTGTTTAGCCATATCGTTAGATCGCTATGCGCTGGCGGAAACCCGTTTGATCGCGCCCTAGGGCCGTTCGACGCAATAGAGAATACGGACATGATGAATTTCGCCTCGAGGGTGCTGCTGGCATCGCGATCGTGCCTGGGAAAAGTAGTGCGCGTCCTACATCGAGCAAAGTCGCGGGTCGCGCTCGGTTTAGTGATTGCGCCGGTGGCGCTCGGCGGCGGTACGGTTTTGGCTGCGGAAGGGGATTTCTGGAATGTTATCCAGGGGTTCGGCGGCGGGCAGTCGAGCGAACGCAAGCCGGAGCCGATTGTCGACAAACTTGAGGATCTGCGGCCCAACAAAATTCCGTTCCGCTCAGATGAGATGTTGACGGCCATCGATGGGGCGTTCGCATTTTACCAAAAGATTGCGTCGTCGGGCGGTTGGCCGACTATTCCAGGGCCGCGTATGATCCGTCCGGGTGACGACGATCAGCGCGTGCCGGCTTTGCGCCGCCGGTTGGCGATGGAGGGATATCTGCGGTCGCCGAGCGGCGGGTTTAGCAGTTTTAGCTATGATGGCGAGTTGGAAGTCGCGGTGAAGCGGTTTCAGGAGACGCATGGGTTGCGGCCTTCGGGCCGGGTGGATCGCCCGACGCTGGAAGAACTCAACATCAGCGCCGAAGGCCGTCTGAAGCAATTGCGGATTAATGCGACGCGGTTGCAGGAACTCAATCAAATGCGGCCCGAGGAGCGCTATATTCTCGTCAATGTGCCCGCATTCCAGCTTGAAGCGGTCGAGCGCTACGAAGTGCAGCTGCGCCATCGCGTGATCGTGGGCCGCAACGAGCGGGAGACGCCTAACGTGAAGGCGACGATTAAGGCGCTTAATTTCTTCCCGTACTGGCGGGTACCTGACAGCATAGGAACGCTCGATCTTGTGCCGCGGCTGCGCAAGGAGCCGGACTACCTGGAGAAAGAAAAGATCCGCGTATTTTCTTCGCAGACCGCGCAAGAGATGGATACCCGCGTGATCGACTGGAATCAGGTCGACCCGACGAAGATCAAGTTCAAACAGGATCCAGGTCCGCAGAACGCGCTCGGGCTGGTTCGAATCGATATGGCAAACGAGCATGGCGTCTACATGCACGACACGCCGATGAAAAAGCTGTTTGAGCAACGCGCCCGCAATTTCAGCGCCGGGTGTGTTCGCGTTCAAGATGTGTTCCAGCTTGCGGAGTGGATTGCGCGTCTGGAAGCAGGTTGGGATCAACCGGGCCGTGTCGAGCAGATCCTGCAATCGGGGCAGGCGGTCGATTTGACGTTATCGCGGCCGTTGCCGGTGTATTTCGCCTATGTGACGGCATGGGCCGAACCCAATGGCGTCGTTCAGTTCCGGCCCGACATTTACAACCGGGACGGTGTGAACCAGAAGCATAACGGCGAAGTTGACCCCAACGAAACGCCACCGGCTCCCATTCCTCAGCAGGGCCTTGCGCCCTGATTTGCCGGGCTGAAAAAATTGAAAAAGGCTGACCCTGGTCAGCCTTTTTGCTTGAGTAACGTCTCGCTTGCCGCTCGATGAGCGGGGCTTTTGGCACACTCGTTAACGATTCACAAACTACCTTCGCCGCATACTGACCGCATTGGAGCCAGGTTTGCCGTTTGGAGCGGCTGTCCTGGCATGCGTGGGCTCAGGGCGTGGCTGTTGTTATGAAGACTTATCAATCGATAGCGATGCTTGCGTTTGCTGCCGGGCTGTTTATGGCCGGGGCGGATTGCGCTCAGGCAGAACCGCGTGATCTTCCAGCCTATCATTCGGTCAGCGAAGATGTTTCCGAGCAGCGCCGCGCCGTTCATGTCCGCGTGGACCAGCGGATCGACGAAGACGATCTGTTGCGGATTGCCGGGCAGATCGAAGCAAAGGGCAAGAAGCCGTTCGCGCGCACCTACGTCAATTTTATTTTGCCGGGCATGCCGGTCAACCAAGGCGCCTGGGCCAGCGTGTTGTTCGCGCCGGAGCCAAAAGTGATGGTTCATGGGCTGTCGCGATCGGATGAAGAGTTGTTCTTGTCTGAGCACCGCGCAGATAAGCGGCCGCTGCTTGGATCGTGGCTGACGTCGCCGCCTGCGGCTCCTGGCCGTCTGACGATCTACTCAGATCACGGCAAGGTCTTTGCCGAATGGCGCCTGCGGGGTGGTCAGAAGACCGTGGATGAACTGCACGATTCAACGGCGAAGTCCGTCCGCCGGTTCGATGTGCCGGGGGGCGGGTACTACGTGCTGACCCGGTCGGGCGAACTTGAAATCTGGGACAAGACGACGTTGATTGCGACCGCCGAACGCATCCGCCCCGAACATCTGGCGCTGCCTGTCATGGCGTCGAACAAGCATACGGCACCGGGATCGGTTCGCATGGCTGCAAAGCCTGAGCTGTCTGCGACCGTCAAAGCGGCTTTGCCGTCCTCGCCGGTTCAGCCAGAGCCTGCTGCGGCACCTGTGAAGGCTGCATCGTCGGCTGGCGCAGCGTTGAGCGTTCCGGTGCCCGCTATTGACCCCGCCAAGTCAGCGTCGGTGGCAGCCGTTGTGCCCGAGCCGGTGCGGGTGATCGAGCCCGAGCCGGTCGAACCTAAGACGAAGCTGAAAAAGAACGCCAAAGCAAAGTCGCGTCAGAACAAGCCGACTGCGCCGTCAAAGGTGACAGCAGCTTCGAAGTCTCGTGACATGACTTTCGGCGATATGATGTCGGCGAAGATGGCGGGCAAACTTTGACTTGCTGGCGGGCTGAGCAGGGCTTGAGACAAACCGATGGAACCACCTGTGAACGAAACCGTGATGACCTGGGAGGGACCGGCCAGTGTCCGGCGCAGCGGGTCGATCGTGGTCAGTGATATCGAGGCGGCGGTGCTGTTGGCATTTAGCGCGCAGGTCCGCTCAGCGGCGATTTCGTGCAGCAATTTGTTGAGCTGCTACAACGCGGTGGATGTTTCGACGACGTTTCGAATGCCTACGGATGTTGCCGAGTTTGCTCCTCAGCCGACGACGTTCGAGACGCTGCGCGGCACCAGTTTGCAGAGCTTATTCAAGCCCGCGACCTGGGCTGGGCTCAAGGGATTTGCGCGGTTTCTGGCGCAAAGCCGGGAGGAGCTGGAGACGGTGCTCGCCATCCAAAATCGCGCCGGTTTCGTGGGCAAGGGCGACATTGAGCAGGCCAGCGAGATCGTTACGGCGGCGGCCTGTTTTGCCAAGATCACGGCGAAGGATCTGATTGCCATTCACCGGCGGCTGTTTCGCGAGTTCGATGTGGCAGAGCTCAGCTATCATGCCAACATGCTCGATGATGTGCTGCAGGGCAAAAGTCCGTTGCTGGAGAATGGCCAGCTTATTCCTGTCAGGACGGATTTCGAACTGCGCGACGTGCGTGTGCGGCTCAACGCGGAAGCTTGGGTCGTCGGCGGCTTGCAGGGCGACCGCATTATGGTGCGCAACATTTCGCGCGGCGGACTGGGGTTTGACGGCGCAGGCCAAGTTTTCACGGGGCAGGCGATCGAGGTCCGGCTGTTACAGTCGGGGCGCAAGCTGAATGGCCGCGTGGTGTGGAAGGTCGGCGAGAAGGCGGGCGTAGAGTTTCTCGACCGGCTAGAAGATGCCGATCCGCTGTTTGGGGCGGCTCTGTCGCCACAATGGTAACGGGCTAAAAATTGGCTCCGTGGGTAGGGCTCGAACCTACGACCACTCGATTAACAGTCGAGAGCTCTACCGCTGAGCTACCACGGAATACCATGCCTGCAGGGCGGTGTGTCACCTGAGGAAGGCACGGTTTAGACCATATCGGCGGGCATTTCTAGTGTGTTATGCCGCCATGCGCGATTTTTGCCGGGGCGGTTTTGTCGCGGGGCTCCAGTCGACTGGCGCAGCGCAGCGCCATATTGAAGATCATGCGCCTTTCAATTTGATATCGCAGGCACGAGCCGGTCCACGACTTTGGACGAACACAACACACCGGGCATTCCGGCTCCAGGGTGGGTTCCTGCGCCGACCAGATAGAGGCCGTCGATGGCTTCGGACAGATTGTGGAAGCGAAACCAGGCCGATTGGGTGAAGTGTGGGCTGATCGAGAAGCCAGCACCTGCGGGGCTCAGGTAGTCGTGCTTGAAGTCCACCGGTGTCATGTAGAAGTCCTGCGTGATCACCTCCGTGAGCCCAGGCAGGAGGGTGCGGTCGAGTTCGGCAATGATGCGGGCGCGCAGTTTGGGGCCTTCGACGGTCCAGTCCTGGCCGCCGTCGAGGTTGGGCACCGGGCAGAGCACATAGAAGCTGTCGCATCCATCGGGGGCAAACGATTTGTCGGTCGCGGTGGGGCGATGGAGGTAGAGCGAGAAGTCGTCGGACAGTTTCTTTTTATTGAAGATGTCGTCGAGCAGTTCGCGGTAGCGCGGGCCGAGCCAGATGGTGTGGTGGGCGACATCTGGATAGGTTTTGGTGGTGCCGAAGTAGAGCACGAACAGCCCCATGGTTTTGTGCGAGCGCTGTTTCATCTGGATGGCGAGCGGCTTTCTTGCTTGTCCAGTCATGGCTGCGTAGAGGTGGAGCGGGTCGACATTCGAAACGACCAAGTCTGCGGGTATGACGGTGCCGTCTTCGAGGCGGACGCCGGTGACTTTGGGGCGGCGGGCGGTCGTCAGCTCGATGTTTGACACCGTGGTGTTGAGGCGGATCTCGACGCCGTGCTCGCGCATCAGCCGTTCGAGCGCTGCGACGATGGCACCGGTGCCGCCAAGCGCGAACCAGACGCCCCATTTGCGTTCGAGGTAGTGGATCAGGCCGTAGATGCTGGTGGTGTCGAACGGGCTGCCGCCGACGAGAAGCGGCTGGATCGAGAAGGCTTCGCGCAGCTTGGGATGCTTCAGGTGTTTGCAGATGAGCTGCCAGACCGAGCGGTCGGCGCGCAGGCGGCCCAGTGTCGGGACCTGGGCTAGCATGGTCGTGAGCTTGTGGAAGGGCTGGTCGGCTAAGTCCGTGAAGCCTGCGTCGAACAATTTGCGGGAGTGTTCGAGAAGGGCTTGGTAGCCGTCCGCGTCGGCAGGGTTGATGCGGCGGATTTCGCGCAGCGTGTCTTCGATGGTGCCGCCGTAATCGAAGGTAGTGCCGTCCTGGTAGTAGAAGCGATACCAGGGGTCGAGAGGGACGAAGGTCACGTAGTCCGTGCGGCGTTTGCCAAACAGGGCGAACAGTTCGTCGAACAGGAACGGGGCGGTTATGACGGTTGGGCCGGCGTCGTGTTTGAAGCCGCCGCGTTCGAAGACCTGGGCGCGGCCACCCAAGCGCTGCCCGCGTTCGAGAAGTGTGACGCGGTAGCCTTTGGCGCGCATGCGCAACGCGCTGGCGAGGCCGCCGAACCCGGAGCCGATCACAACGACGTGGGGGGCTTTCTGGCCGCTTGATGGCTGGTCGTAAGATGCGAGGTTGGCCTCAATGTTCATGCGCCGTCTTTCGTGGTGATGGCAGGGTTGCCGGGAGCATCGCTGACGAGGCGAGCGTGGCGCAAGGCGGACAGATCGCTGCTACCGGTGCAAAAGCAGGTTATGCGGAGTTGTTCGATGGCGATTTCGAACTGATCGACGACGGCTTGGCTACTGTCGAGGGCTGACGCGAGGATGCCTGCCGCGAACCCGCACAGGTCGGCGCCCAGTCGGATCGACTTGGCGGCGTCGATGCCGGTCTTGAGGCCGCCGGACGCAATCACGGTTGCTTGAGGGCAGGCAGAGCGGACTTCGCGAATGGCGGTTGCAGTGGGGATGCCCCAGTCCCGAAAGGCCGCCGCGATGGCTTTGTCGCGCGGGTTTTCGGCGCGCTCTGCTTCGACGGCGGCCCAGCTCGTGCCGCCGGCACCCGCCACATCGAGGGTGGTGACGCCGATATCGGACAGACGCTTTGCAAGCGACGCGGAGAGGCCGCAGCCGACCTCCTTGACGACGACGGGAACCAGAAGGGCTTTGACGGTTTGCTCAATTGCAGCGATCACGCCGGTCCAGTCGCGGTCGCCGCCCGATTGCACGGCTTCCTGGAGCGGGTTTAGGTGGATGATGAGGGCGTCGGCGTCGATCATGTCGACGGCGCGGCGAGCGTGGTCCAAGCCACCGGGGCCACGGATTTGTGCGGCGCCCAAGTTGGCGAGGATCGGGATGGACGGGGCAAGGGCTCGAAGTTGCCGGGTGAAGCCAGCGTGCTCGCCGCCTTCCACGGCAATGCGCTGGGAACCGACGGCGAAGGCGATGCCGAGGGCTTGGGCCGCTTGCGCAAGGCGTAGGTTGATGGCGGCTGCGCGTTGCGGGCCGCCGGTCATGGAGCTGATGAGGAAGGGGGCCGATAGTTTGCGCCCGAGGAAGGTGGTCGAGAGATCAATTGCGTCGAGGTTGAGTTCGGGGGCTGCGACGTGTTCAAATTGGATGGTGTCGAAGCCGGTCTGGGTATGGCGCGCTGCTACGCCGCCGTTTAGGACGATATCAAGATGCTGCGATTTGCGGATGCCGATATCGGCCATAAGGTGATCCTGAGGGCGCGGGGATCGCGTTTCACAGTTGAGGAAACGCAATGCAGGTCCTGTTGGTTTTCCCGTTCGTAGCACAATGGGATAGAATGACGACAATTCAGCGTGTTCGCAGGGTTAGCGAGAGGCAGTTCATATTATGACAAGTGCGCCGTTTCCAGATGTGGTGAGCGAACCGCCATTCGATCCGGTGCGGCAGCGGCGGATCGGTCTGGTGCTGGCGCTGTCGATCATGGCGGCGTGGGTGACGGTGCATATCGGTACGCTGTTCTTGTTCGAGCTATCGTTAGCTCACGCACCATTGACCGTGGTGCTCGTGGTAGTGCAGACGTGGCTGTCGGTGGGGCTTTTTATTATCGCGCACGATTGCATGCACGGGTCATTGGTGCCGGGGACGCTATGGGCGAACCAGTGGATTGGACGGGTGTGCTTGTTTTTCTATGCGGGGTTTTTGTTCGATGCGTTAAACCGGGAGCATCATAAGCATCACCGGTTTTCAGGGACGGCAAAAGATCCCGATTTCGACGATCATCCCCCGTATGGGTTCTGGCACTGGTTTGGGAAGTTTTTCGTCACCTATTTTTCGATTGTGCAGGTGGCGATCATCGTCGCCGTGTACTTGATCTACATGTTCGGATTTGGCGTTTCGGCGGTCAATGCGCTGGTGTTTTGGGCGCTGCCGGGGCTGTTGTCGGCGTTGCAGCTGTTTACGTTTGGGACGTATCTGCCGCACAAGCCGGACGGGCCTGGATTTGCCGACAGGCACAATGCGCGGACGAATGCGTTTCCCGCGTGGCTATCGCTGCTGACGTGTTTTCATTTTGGGTATCACCACGAGCATCATCTTTATCCGACCGTGCCTTGGTGGCGGTTGCCGGGGATGCGTGGGAAGCAAGCGAAGTGAAGGCCAGGGGACTTATCCCCTGGACCCCATCTCGAAGTGATTAAGCGCGAGCCGACGTCAGGCCGAGCAGTTCCGCGCCGCGATGGGCGAGGAGGAGGGCTGGGAAGACCAGGGCGTTGACGAGGGCGATCTGGCCGATGATGGGCCACGAGTAGGCGAGTTCGCTGCTGGGCAGGAAAGCAGTAGGAGCGAACACGACAACTTCGTAGACGACGAACGACGCGGCAAGCGTGGCGGCCATCATGGGGATTTGACCCAGGAAGGCCAAGCGCGGAGCGAGGTAGGAGGCGGTGGTGAAAGTTGCGAGTGCGGCAACGCCGATGGCGGCACCCCACGCAATGCTTTGCGCGTCGGCCGGGTAGTGGAGGAAGCCATAGCCGACAACTTGATTGAGGCCCCAGGCGAGCGCGACTAGCCCTAAGCCTTCGGATTTCTTCATGTGGAGTGCGGCAAGAACGGCAAGCGCTGCGAACGGGGTTGCGCACGACAGGCGGAAGCTCAGGAGGACACTCGCAACCGCGAGAAGGCCTACCCACAGCCAGGGGCTGCCGAAGGAAGAGGTTGGGGTGCGCGAGGTCGAAAGGGACATGTGGGGCGGTTCCTGAATAGACGGATGGCTCATCGCTAAGATGAACGTGTTGCTGCCTTGTGGCAAGCGTGCGCGCCTGCGGCAAGAAAAAAGTGCGCGACGAATTCGGGCGTTGACAGATGACGACCGCGTGTGCCCTCTTTACGGCGTGATGGTTCTGCCGAGCGTGGCGACACGTGAGGGAGATGAAAAGGGAACGCGGTGCGACGAAGTATCCATTGTGATGCTTAGTTCAGGCCGTGGCTGCCCCCGCAACTGTAAACGGCGAGTTCGCTGCATAGATACCACTGATGGGCTGTGCGCTTTCCTAGAAGGCGTCGTTCAGGGCATCGGGAAGGTTGCAGCAAACGTCCGAGCCGTGAGCCAGGAGACCTGCCCTCACAAGCAGCCCATCTACCGTGCGTGGGGCGCGGCGGAGCGATAATCGCAGTGGCGGCAGTGTGTCAACCGGTGGGTCTCCATCCGGATGAAGGCTGAAGTGTCGTGCGGTATAGAGTTCCATAGTCCCGTGATTGTCGGCTGGCTTGCGAAGCGGACTTTCGATTTCGCGTGGATTTGGCCCGTAGGTGTTTTAGCCTTTGCCGAGTGAGCCCGCCCTGTTCGTCCTGCGACGAGGGGTTTGAATGTCATCTAAATCATATAGTTATGCGGCGGCTGTCATGGCTTTTTCGCCCAAAACGCTCGCGGCTTGCGCCTTCGCTTTTGGGCTTGTGCCGAATGGTGCGAACGCGCAGCTCGCAACGTCGCCGACACCGGTGCAAATTCCAGAGGTCACGGTGACGGCACCGGGGGATGGGTCCGGGAAGGCTCCCCTAGCTCCGCGTCCCGTAAAGGCACCAGCGGCGGCTCAGCAGAGTTCGACACCGCGCGTTCAGAACCAGCCCGAGTCGGTTGCGGCGCCGGTAGAGCAGGTGGCAGTTGATCCAGCGACGGTGAGCGTGTCGCCGACGGGGACGACGCAATCGGTCGAGCAGGTTGGCAGTTCGGTGACGGTCGTCACGTCGCAGGAGATCGAGGCTCAGCAACGGCGGACGGCAAACGATGTTTTGCGCTCGGTACCGGGCTTGCATGTCGTGCAGGGCGGCGGGGCGGGTGCGCTGACGTCGGTGTTCATTCGTGGCACGAATTCAAACCATTCCAAGACGCTGATCGACGGCATCGACGTGTCGGACCCGAGCGGAGTTAACCGGGGCACCAATCTCGGGCATCTGACGACGTTCGATCTGGAGCGCATCGAAGTGCTGCGCGGGCCGCAAAGCGGGCTCTATGGCGCGGATGCGCTTGGCGGCGTGGTCGTTGTTTACACCAAGAAAGGTGAGGGGCCGCTCAAGGTCGATGCGCTGGCCGAGGCTGGGTCGTTTGGCACGTTCAATCAGGCGCTGTCGGCGCGCGGGTCGACGGACACGTTCAACTATGCGTTCAATGTTTCGCATTCGCGGTCGGACAATGTGCCGGTGACGCCGGTTGGAATTTTGTTGCCAGGCACACCGAAGATCAACTCGAACTACGACAACATGACGTATTCGACCAAGCTCGGCGTCGATGTCACCAGTGATGTGACTTTGAATTTCGTTGCGCGCTATGTCGAGACGGCGTTCGGGTTCCAGGGCGACAGCTTCACGTTCGTCGACTTCACCAACCGGCCCGACGCGACGAAATCCAGCCAGGATACAACGCAGTTCTACACGCGCGGCGAGGCTGTCTGGACCATGTTCGGCGGGCGGATAAAGAACTATTTCGGGATCAACTATTCCGATCTGACGACGAAGGATTTTGCACCCAATAGCGGGGCGAGTTTCGCCGATGGGCAGCGGGTGAAGTACGACTGGCGCAGTGTCGTGCAGGTGTCGCGCGGGCTTACGGTGACCGCTGGGGCGGACACGCAAACGGAAAAGCTTCAGGTGCCGGCGTTGAATGCTGAGGAAAGCAGCAAGGGCGCGTATGTGCAGGCGCAACTCGAGTCGGTGCACAACTTGTTCCTGGTCGGCAACGTGCGCCATGACGATAACGAGCACTTCGGCGGGGCGACGACGTGGCGGTTTGCGCCAGCCTATCTGTTCGATGCGACGGGGACCAAGATCAAAGGCAGCTATGGGACGGCGTTCAAAGCGCCTTCGCTCAGTCAGCGGTTCCAGGATTTTCCCGCGTTCTTCTTCTTTGCCAATCCCAATCTGAAGCCGGAAGAAAGCACCGGCTGGGACATTGGGTTTGAGCAGGCGGTGTTTGGCGGGCGGGCGCAGTTTGGCGCGACGTATTTCCGTAACGACATCACCAACCTCATCAACTTCGTGTTTAACTCGACGACGTTCACGGGGACGGTCGATAACATCGGACAAGCGAAGACGACAGGTGTCGAAGGGTTCGTTTCGGCGGATGTGACCGATTCGTTCCGAATTCGCGCCGATGCGACGTATATGGAAGCGTTCGACGAGATCACGGGCGATGAATTGAAGCGGCGGCCCCGCTTCAAGAGCACGGTCAGTCTTGGCTGGAAAGCGACGCCCAAGCTGCTGATGACGGGAAGCGTAACGTATGTGGGCGCGTCGCTCGACTTTGACCGGCCGACGTTTAATCCGGTGGTGTTGCCAGGGTATGCGCTGGTGAATATCGCAGCCGATTATACGCTCAACGATAACGTCAGCCTGTTCGGGCGGATCGATAATCTGTTCGACAAGACGTATCAAAACCCATCGGGATTTGAAGGAACGGGGCTGGGCGCGTTCGCTGGGGTTCGGTTGCGGAACTAGTTCAACTCGCGCTCGTTTTTGTTCAGGCAATTGTCATCGGCGTCCCGATAGCGTCGGACGCCGTTTGCATACTGCCCCCAGCTTGTCACAGAGGGCAGGTATGCGTGGTGGGAGCTTGCTCACTCGCGAGTTCGGAAATATGGAACTAATCTAGGTTGCCTGATTATCATAACCGGAGAACTAGTCTGATGAAGCTTCTATCTAGCCTTGCTCTTGCTGCCGGTCTGGCACTTGCCGTTGCCGCGCCCGTCTCCGCGCAGTTGGCCACCGATGTTCCCGCCGGGACTTTCAAGATCGATCCGACGCACGCGA
>JANOVN010000023.1:0-9039 GCA_031417455.1 Hyphomicrobiaceae bacterium
CACATGGTCTACGAAGTCGTCGATAACGCGATCGACGAAAGCTTGGCCGGTCACGCCACCGAAGTTCGCGTGTCGCTGAACCCGGATGGCTCGGTTACCGTTTCCGACAACGGTCGCGGTATTCCGACTGGCATCAAGCAGGACGACGATGTCGAGCCCAAGCGCTCCGCCGTCGAAATCGTGATGACTGAGCTGCACGCGGGCGGCAAGTTCGACCAGAACTCCTACAAAGTGTCCGGCGGACTCCACGGCGTCGGCGTATCGGTCGTCAATGCGCTCTCGACTTGGCTCAAGGTCACCGTCTGGCGCAACGGCAATGAACACTACATGGAATTCCGCGACGGCGTGCCGGTCGCCCCACTCAAAATTGTTGCTGAAAAGCAGGACAAGCGCGGCACCGAAGTCAGCTTCCTGCCGAGCCCCAACACCTTCACAATGGTCGAGTTCACCTATGCGACGCTCGAAACCCGTCTGCGCGAACTGGCGTTCTTGAATTCGGGCGTCAACATCAATCTGACTGACGCCCGCCACGCCGACGTCAAGCACCAGCAGCTTCTGTATGAAGGCGGCGTGGCCGCATTCGTGCAATACCTCGACCGCTCGAAAACGCCGCTGATCGCCAAGCCGATCATGATCCGCGCCGAAAAGGACGGCATTGTCGCCGAGGTCGCGCTGTGGTGGAACGACAGCTACCACGAGAACGTGCTGTGCTTTACCAACAACATCCCGCAACGCGATGGCGGCACCCACTTGGCTGGCTTTCGCAGTGCGCTCACCCGCGTCGTCAATAAATTCGCCGACGAGAGCGGCATCGCCAAAAAGGAAAAGGTCGAGTTATCGGGTGAAGATTCGCGCGAAGGACTGACCTGCGTTCTTTCGGTGAAGGTGCCCGACCCTAAGTTTTCCAGCCAGACCAAGGACAAGCTTGTCTCGTCCGAAGTAAAGCCCGTGGTCGAATCCGTTGTCGCCGATAAACTCACCGCCTTCTTCGAGGAGAATCCGAAGGAGACGAAGATCATCCTCCAGAAGGTGATCGAAAGCGCGGCCGCCCGCGAAGCAGCCCGCAAGGCCCGCGACCTGACCCGCCGCAAAGGCGCTCTCGACGGCTTGCGCCTTCCCGGTGGCCTCGCCGAATGCCAGGACCGCGACCCCGTCAATACGGAAATGTTTATCGTCGAAGGCGATTCGGCAGGTGGCTCCGCCAAGCAAGGCCGCAAGCGCGAGTATCAGGCCGTGCTCCCGATCCGGGGTAAAATCCTCAACGTCGAACGCGCCCGTACCGACCGGATGCTGGCATCCGAACAGGTGACAAACATCATTGCAGCACTCGGCACCGGCATTGGCCGCATGGTCGAAGGCCAACAGGGCGGCTTCGACATCAAGAAGCTGCGCTATCACAAGATCATCATCATGACCGACGCCGACGTCGACGGCGCCCACATTCGCACGCTGCTGCTGACGTTCTTCTACCGCCAAATGCCCGACCTCGTTGAAGGCGGCTACCTCTACATTGCCCAGCCGCCACTCTACAAAGTCAGCAAAGGCAAGTCCGGAACCTACCTCAAGGACCAGCGCGCGTTCGAGGATTACCTCATCAACGCCGGCCTCGACGAAGCCGTCCTGATTGCCGGCGACAAGGCCGAGCGTGCCGGTCGCGACCTGCACGACATCGTCGAAACGAGCCGTGCCGTGGGCACCATCCTCGACAGCCTCCACACGCGCTACAACCGCAACATCGCCGAACAGGCCGCCATCGTCGGTGCGTTCGATGCCGCCCGCCTGTCATCGCCCGAAATCGGCGCCAAAACCGCTGACGATATCGCAGCCCGCTTGAATGCCATCGCCGAAGAAACCGAAGATGGCTGGACCGGCACCTACGGCCCCGATGGCTATCTGTTGAAGCGCCAGTTGCGCGGCGTAACCGAAGCCCACGCACTCGACCGCGCGCTGATCAACAGCCTCGAAGCCCGCCGCCTCAACGAACGCCACGCCCATCTGACCGAAGTCTACGGCAAGATGGCGAAGCTCCGCCGCAAGGGTGACACCATCGACATCACCGGCCCGCGCCGTCTGCTCGAAGCCGTCTACGACAACGGCCGCAAAGGCATCTCGCTCCAGCGCTACAAAGGTCTGGGCGAAATGAACCCCGAACAGCTTTGGGAAACGACGCTCGACCGCGATGCTCGCACCCTGCTCCGCGTCGAGGTCGGCGACGTGATGGCTGCCGACGACATTTTCTCCAAGCTCATGGGCGACGTCGTCGAACCCCGCCGCGAGTTCATCCAAGCCAATGCCCTCAACGTCGCGAACTTGGATGTTTGATGCATACCCACATACCGTTCGTCACGGCGGGACGCAAAAAAACGAGCACTGGGGGCTTATGGGAGCGTAGCAAGCATGGCGGAAAAAACTTCAACGCTTTGGTTGATTGCAGGACCGAATGGTGCTGGTAAAACGACCTATGCCTTCCGCCATATTCGAACTGTTTCTGGTTCCGTGCATTTCGTCAATTTGGATGAAATCGCTCGAGGCATTTCCCCATTGGCCCCCGATGCGGCGCCTCGGACTGCCGCCCGTTTTGCATTGGCCCGCATCGATGAACTCATGACCGATCGACAATCGTTTTCTATCGAAACAACATTGGCCGGACTGACTCATCTGCGCACCATAGAGCGCGCTCGCTCGCAAGGTTATGCAATTAATTTGCTGTATTTCAGTGTGCGTGACGTTGAAACGTGTCTCGCGCGAATTGCCCGCCGTGTCAGTGAAGGCGGCCACAATGTACCAGACCCCGATGTCCGTCGCCGCTTCACGCGCTCGCTCACAAATTTCCCCCGTTATGCCAGCGCTGTCGATCTGTGGCGGGTCTTTGATAATGACCAACAAAAGCCAACGGTTGCGGCAGAAGGCCGGCGCGGCTGCGTCAGCGTGGCAAATGACCTGACTGCCCTATGCGCGCAGCTAGCTGGCCAAATCACCGCAATGCCCCTCTGTGGAGAAGGTTAAGTCGGTCAGCAGCCAACTCACTTGGTTCTCAATGCTTATTGAGCAGAGACCTTCGTCGCTCAGGATTGAGCCGGGTTCGTTGATGGCGAAGCTGATAGCGTAACCGCGCGCGGATTTTTTGCACAATCCTATCTGCTTCATCCGGTGGATCCACTCCACCCCAACGCCGCCTCCAACCTATCATCCCCCCAAAACAACTCACCATCCTCGGTAACAAACGTCGGTGCACCAAAGATCGATAGGCGCTGGGCCAGCTCCGTCTCGTCCCGCAAGCGCTGCTTGACCTCGTCCGTCCGCGAGGCTTGCAATATCGTGCTCGCGTTCAACCCCGCCTCGGACAGACAACCCCCAAGCGCGAATGGATCGTCGATGGAGCGGCCCTGGGCGAACTCCATCGCAAACACGGCCTGGCAAAACTTCGCCCGGCTGGCCTCATCTGGAGTAGCCAATGCAACCCGTGCCGCCAGTAGACTATTCTGCGGGAACGGCTTGGGCATCTGAAACCCAATCCCCCGTGCTACAGCGATTCTGTCGATGTCGCGGACCATATAGGCCCCCTTCGCGGGATACACGTTGAACGGCGAGGTGTTCCACCCCTGAGCCTGAAAGATCGGCCCCAGCAAAAACGGCCGCCACCGCACGGTGACGCCCTTATCGCAGGCCAACGCATCAATCCGCATCGCACTCAAATACGAATACGTCGAGGCAAAATCGAACCAGAAGTCGAGTGTCATCGCAGCTCTCAGCAGGTGTTGGAAACTCTGTATAACGGGGTCCAGGCGACGAGTCCCCAAACTTCACTTTCGAGGCCTTCACTTAACCCGTACCGCACTGCAAAACCAAACCCGCGACAAGCCAGTTCCATTTTCCTATAACCACAACCGGGGTTACAGGCGTTGGGAGTGACGGGTATGGCGGACGAACGCGGGCAATCGGCTGCGAGCTGGAGCAAGACGATCGACTATCTATTCGGGCGGAACGCCCTGATCGCGATAGCATCGGCAATGCTCTTGTGCATATCCGGCTTCGCGACCTGGAGTGGAATGAACGACTTCATCATCGGTGCATCGTCGACGGGCGGCTCGAAGGGCCGCGAGATCGCGGGCGGCGTCTCGATCTCTCACCATACACTCGTCATAGCAATTACCATCGCGCTGACGTTCCTGATGTGGCTTGCCCTGCGCGAAGCTATCGGCGCGCAACGCCGTCCTATCGAGCGGCTGGTGACGTGGCCTCTCTATATTTTCCTGGTGCTATGGTCGGTGGGCTTTGGTTATGGCTTTTGGTGGAGTCTGATTGCAGGCGAGGAAGCAACCAAAGCCGGATTGACCGCACTTCAGGAAGATGGCCGCGAGGCGGGCGGGTCGATTTCGGCAAGGCTTGATGCGGTGAAAGGGCAGGTTGATAGCTTTGCGTCGTGGTCGGAAAGCCAGATGCAGCGCGAAGAAACCAGTGGCGGAAGCTGCGGTGTGGCATCTGGCGCAGGACGCGGACCCTTATACAACGCACGCCGCAGCACCCGCGATGCCGTGGCAGCCCTGCGCGATACGATTGCAAACTCGTGGCTAGGCCCGGTCAACGTCGAACTCGAAAACCTGAAAAAGGCAGCAACGGGACTGTCGGAAGGCTCGCCCGAAGAGCGCCAGAAGCAATTCGACACCATGTCCCAGCAGATCCGCGGCGCGGCGCGCAACATCGCGTCACGCAGCAACGAACTCGGCAAGTCGACGGCAGCCGAAATGCGCGCGTTGGCCGATAGCGTTTCGGTGGCACCGGGGCAACCGGGCTTTTCTTGCTACGATCCAACACTTGCCCAACGCTTGCGCCAAGCCGCCGATCAGGCGTCGGAACCAGCGAAGTTGAACCTGCGTCAAGCCACTTTTAACGAAGGCCCGGCAGGCGTCGCGAACGCGGTTAAGAACCTTTGGACCAACATGGGGTCCTACTTCGGCAGCCTCGTCGTCTATGTAGCCAGCGGCGGCAATGCAAAGCCGTCGGCAACCGCAGGCGGTGAACCGATCACTGGCCGCGATATGATCGCTTTGCTGGCAACCATCGGCATCGATCTGGGCCTGTTCGTGTTAGCTCTTCTCGATCCACCGTCCGCCGCACCCGTGCGCCGCGACGCACTTGCCGAAGCGCAGGGCCGTCTTCACGAAGCCGATCCGAAAGTGATCCGCCAGTTGGAATCAGCCTTCCAAACCGCCATCCGGCGCGCGCCTGACGCCGACATCGAATGGGTGCGCCAGCACTTTGTCCATCATAACGGGTCGAGCTATTTCGTTATTCCCAACCTGTTCGGCGTCGAAAAAGAGGGCGAAAACTCCAAGAAAGAAGAATTGCGCGCCCTCGCCATGAACCAGCTCGCAGGCGTATTTGATGACTTGAAGCTCGTCGTAGCGCTGACCCCTAAGGAACTGCAGGAATTCGGACGGGAAGAAACGCGCAACAGCTACACCGACCTCAGCGCGTATTCGAATATGGACGATCAAGCCATCGGCCAAAGCAGCGATCAGAGAGGTTGGCTCGCCAGCAAATTGAGCCGGAAAGAGCCAATGGTTGCGCCCGCCACTGGCACGACCAGCGACAAGCGCATCCGAAACCACGGTCTGCTCTCGAAGGCGCAACGCACCCTCGATATCGCAGGCTGGAGCCGCGACGCCCAGAAGGATGTCGAGATCTTCCGCATGGTCGATACCGAAGGCCTCACACCCCTGCTGAGCGTCCTGAATGAAGCCAGCCTAGAGCGCAGCGGGCGCGACGTGGGACACGACAAAACGCCTGTCGCCCAGATGCCGGATTTGCGCAAGAGCTAGCGACAAAACGGAGTTACATGGCACACGTCCTGGTTGCTAGAACGGGCTTGGCCGGCATAAGTAGGATACGCACCAAATCGTACGAAACTGAATGAAGTCGAGGACACGATGCGAAACGAATACAGCGCCTTAAGCAAACCTCGGTCGATATTGGCCGGACTAGCTGCGGCAATGCTCCTAGGCACGACGGCAGCCTCCGCGGCCCAGTGCGGCGACGGTCCGGCAGGCTTTGGCGGCTGGCTGGAAAGTTTTAAAGCGCAAGTGGCCAAAAAGGGCGTCAAGCCGGCGGCGATTGCCTCCGCGCTGGCGGGCGTGTCGTATGATCCAACTGTCATCAGGCTGGATCGTTCACAGCATTCCTTCAAGTTGAGCTTCGAGCAGTTCTATGCCAGGCGCGTCGACAGCGCTTTGATCGGTCGGGGCCAGGCACTGATGCTGACCCACCGCGCCACGCTGGATCGGATGGAAAAGCGCTTCGGCGTGCCGCGCGCAATTGTAATCGCGATCTGGGGCCTGGAAACGAACTACGGCCGGGACGCGGGCAGCAAATATTCGATTATCCGCTCCCTCGCGACGCTATCTTACGACTGCCGCCGCTCCGAATTTTTCACCGGTCAACTGATCGACGCCCTCCGCATCGTCGAGCGCGGCGACCTCACACCCGAACAAATGCGCGGCGGATGGGCCGGCGAAATCGGCCAGACCCAGTTCCTGCCGTCTCCATATGTCAAATACGCTGTTGATTTCGACGGTAACGGTAGCAAGGACCTGCGCCACTCTGTACCCGACATTCTTGCCTCGACCGCGAATTTCCTGAAAGGTCACGGCTGGCAACGCGGCCAGCCCTGGCAACCCGGATCGGCCAACTATCGCGTGCTCGCCGAGTGGAACAAAGCCGAGGTCTACCAGCGCACCATCGCGGCGATGGCGGCCAAGATCGGCGGTAATTCCTAAGCAAGGCGAACGAGCCCCCAATCTGTCACGGCGTTTGCATTCCCGCCCTGCAGGAACGCATCCGTACGGAATTGGGACAGACACGCCATGCACGAGAACGCAGCATCGACGAAAAAGCGGATTTCCGTTTCGGTCGAAGGCACGCACGTCGGCCACATCCGCAATTGCCTGTCCCTGATCGACCATGAAGACTTCACCGTTTCGCCGATCATTTCCGGCTGGGGCGTGCGCGGCTATTGGTCGAGCGAATATGGCAATTTCAATCGCATCGGCGAGCAGGTCATGATCCGTTTCACTACCGACCTTGATCCGGTCCGGCCACTACTGAATTCGGGGTTCGGCATCCTCGCCAGCAAAGTCCTGAAAATCCAAGTCACCGACGCCCGCCCCTGAAACCACCGTCACGAACTCTCTGGCCTTAACGGATCGTTAAAGCGCACTTTGTATCCTGGCACCCTTGGGTGTCCGGCTGGCTTGGAGCGGAGTGGTGCGTTTCTTCAGCAAGTCAAAAACCAAGCCCCAGATCGCCGCGCCACAAGCGCAGCCACCACCCACTGTCGCGACGCCAGCGTCACCGTTCACGTCGACAGCTAAATCCAAAGAACCCAAGCGCCGTCGCACAATCCCGCTCCGTTTGTGGTTGAAAACCATACTTGGTAGCGCGCTTATCGTGTCTGCGGGAACCTTGCTGCTGTTCCTGTCCTACTCGGTGCGCTTTCCCGATCCACTCAGCCTCGCCCACAAGCAGCACGCGCCGGTCATTAAGATTTTAGCGCGCGATGGAACGCAGATCGCGTCGCGCGGGACGAGCGCGGATTACATGCCGCTGGATTTCATCGCCCCCCATTTAGTCCAAGCCGTGATCTCGACGGAGGATCGCCGGTTCTACGATCATTGGGGCGTCGATCCATGGGGCCTGCTGCGAGCGGTGTGGATCAACGTGCGGGCGGGTCGCTTTGCACAAGGCGGATCAACCCTGACCCAGCAGCTTGCGAAAAACCTGTTCCTGTCGGGCGAACGCAAACTCGGCCGCAAGGTCGAGGAACTGACGTTCGCGCTATGGCTGGAACTGCGGCTGACCAAGCGCGACATTCTGGAACTGTATCTCAACCGCGTCTATTTCGGCGGCGGCTCCTATGGCATCGAGGCGGCGAGCCAGCGCTACTTCGGTAAATCGGTGCGTGACGTATCCGTTGCCGAGGCGGCGGTTTTAGCCGGGCTGTTGAAAGCGCCGTCCAAATATTCCCCCGCCTCCAACCCTCAGGCAGCGCTCGCCCGCTCGCATGTCGTGCTGTCCAACATGGTCACAACCGGCGCGCTGAGTGAAGATGACGCGAGCGCCGCCGCGAGCAACGCACCCGTTTTCGCAACACCGCCTGTAAAGGCGCTGACGGCAGGTTTGGACAAAGGCTTTGAGTATGCGATCGAGTACGCGATTGAACGCATGCCGCACGTACGCGGCTCAGGCAATGCCGAGGTGATCGTTGAAACGACGCTCGATGCTCGCTTGCAAGCCGTGGCCCATCAGTCCGTTTCTCATCAGCTCGACACCTTTGGTGATAGCCTGAATGCAAGCCAAGCGAGCGTCGTCTTAATGGATACGTCGGGGGCAATTCGTGCTCTCGTCGGTGGCCGGTCGTACGCGCAAAGCCAGTTCAATCGGGCGATAAGGGCGCGCCGTCAGCCGGGATCGGCGTTCAAGCCGATTGTGTATCTGGCCGGTATCGAGAGCGGATTGACGCCCGATACCATTGCCTACGATCTGCCGCTGAGCGTAAAGGGCTGGTCGCCAAAGAATGACAACGGCCAGTACAAGGGTGAGATGACTCTGCGCACCGCGCTGGCAAATTCAGTCAACACCATTGCCGTGCGCATGGCTCTTGATTTGCCCAAGGGCCGCGTGATCGCAACGGCAAAGCGGCTCGGGATTTCGGCGGAACTGCGCGATCACCCAGCCCTCGCGCTCGGTGCCTCCGAGGTCACGCTCCTGGAGTTGACCCGCGCCTATGGCGTGCTCGGCAACAATGGACGAGGCGTCGTCCCCCGCATCATCGAGCGCATGCGTCTGGCGTCCGGCGAAGTGCTCTACGAGCACACGCCACCCAAGTCCGAGACAATTGTAAAGTCCGCACACGTGGCGGCGATGAACGACATGCTGGGCGAGGTGATGGCGACGGGCACGGGCAAGCGGGCTGCCCTGAAAGCCCATCCAGCAGCAGGAAAAACCGGCACCACGCAGGATTTCCGCGACGCCTGGTTTGTA